>NZ_QTNE01000003.1:0-286076 GCF_003603495.1 Bacteroides sp. AM41-16
AGAAGAAGCCTCCGTGTCTGATAAGGATACGGAGGCTTTGTTCGTTTATATACCTCCGGAACTGCTCCCCTTAATCCCTGTCATGCGTTGTTGCATACGTATTTTTCTGCTTCTTTTGTCATTCTTTTGTTATCATTACAGAACAAAGTTGGTGTAAAATGAGTTTTTTTTGGAAGAGCAAGAACTTTTCTTCCTTTCTTTCTATTCAATATCAAATGGATTTTTGTAAATTTGGCGTGAATCTAATAGGAAGGGAAAAAATCACGCAATTAATATTGTAATATAAATCATATAATAACTCCTGCAAATATGGAAAACAAGATTCAAGAGCTGACCGATAAGATCTACCGCGAAGGCGTAGAGAAAGGAAACGAAGAGGCACAGAAACTTATCGCAAAAGCTCAGGAAGAAGCCAAGAGAATTATAGAGGATGCTCACAAGGAAGCGGATTCTATCGTGGCTACCGCTCATAAGTCTGCCGATGAACTGGCAGAGAATACAAAATCTGAATTAAAGTTGTTTGCCGGTCAGGCTGTGAATGCTCTGAAGTCCGAAATCGCTACGTTGGTGACGGACAACATTGTGAATGCCGATGTAAAGGCATTTGCTGCAAACAAGGATTATCTTAATGCCTTCATCGTTGCATTGGCGTCCAAATGGAGTGTGAACGAACCAATCGTTATCTCTACTGCCGATGCGGAAGGCTTGACAAAATATTTCGCAGTGAAGGCGAAAGACCTGCTGGACAAGGGTGTGAAGATTGAGCAAGTGAATGGCATCAAAACCTTGTTCTCCGTATCGCCTGCCGATGGTTCGTACAAGGTGAACTTTGGCGAAGAAGAATTTATGAATTACTTCAAGGAATTCCTGCGTCCGCAATTAGTGGAAATGCTGTTCTAAAAACTCCCACAGGATTATGAGTAAATACTATTACTTGGTAGCCGGTTTGCCTGAACTTACTCTGGAAGACAGTAAACTGAGCTATACAGTAGCCGATTTCAAGACGGAACTATATCCTGCCTTGTCGGAAGATGATAAAAAGTTGATAGATTTGTTTTATCTGAAATTCGATAATGCGAATGTCTTGAAACTATTGAAGGATAAGGATGCTGCCATCGACCCGCGCGGAAACTATTCGTCGGAGGAACTGGTGGAATATATCTCACAACTGAAGGATGGCGACGAAGTCTCTGACAGTGTATTCCCATCTTATCTCTCTACGTTCATTTCCGAATACTTCAGCCTGCCTGCCGAGGACGGTTTCTTGTATGAAGACCGCCTGGCAGCGCTCTATTACGCCTATGCTATGGAATCCAGGAATCAGTTTGTGTCTTCCTGGTTTGGCTTCAACCTCACTCTCAATAATATATTGGTGGCGCTCACAGCACGTAAGTTCAAGCTGGACATTGCTCCGCTGATTGTGGGTGATACGGAAGTGTGCGAGGCTCTGCGTACTTCCAATGCCCGTGACTTCGGTCTGGGTACTGAGGTGGATTATCTGGAGCAGCTGGTGAAAATCAGTGAGACGGAGGAACTGGTGGACCGGGAAAAGAAACTGGACCAGCTTCGCTGGGACTGGATGGAGGAGGCCACATTCTTCGATTACTTTACCGTGGAACGTCTGTTTGTCTTCCTGCTACAGCTGGAGATGATAGAACGGTGGATTTCGTTGGATAAAGAGAAGGGTAACCAACTGTTCCGCAGCATTATCGCTGCCTTGAAAGACGAGGTGCAGATACCCGCAGAATTCAGATAAAATAAACAACTAAAAATATATGGCAACAAAAGGAACTGTTAGTGGCGTAATAGCCAACATGGTGACCCTCGTCGTCGACGGACCGGTAGCGCAGAATGAGATTTGTTATATCTCGACCGGAGGAGACAAGTTGATGGCGGAGGTGATTAAGGTAGTAGGTACCCAGGTCTACGTGCAGGTATTTGAGAGTACCCGCGGACTGAAAGTGGGGGCCGAAGCTGAGTTTACCGGACATATGCTCGAAGTAACACTGGGGCCCGGTATGCTTTCGAAGAACTACGACGGTCTGCAAAACGACCTCGATAAGATGGACGGTGTTTTCTTGAAACGCGGGCAATATACCTATCCGCTGGATAAAGGAAGCAAATGGCATTTTGTGCCTTTGGCAAAGGTGGGCGACCAAGTGGAAGCCGCTGCCTGGCTGGGACAAGTGGACGAAAACTTCCAACCTCTGAAAATCATGGTGCCTTTTGAACAGAAAGGTGTGTGCACCGTGAAATCCATTGCAAAGGAAGGTGATTACAGCATTGAGGATACCATTGCAGTGCTGACGGATAGCGAAGGTAATGACATCCGGGTGAACATGATACAGAAATGGCCCGTGAAGCGCGCCATGACCAACTATAAGGAAAAACCGCGTCCTTTCAAATTGCTGGAAACCGGTGTGCGTGTAATCGACACCGTAAACCCGATTGTGGAAGGTGGTACGGGTTTTATCCCCGGTCCGTTCGGTACTGGAAAAACGGTGCTTCAGCATGCCATTTCAAAACAAGCGGAAGCGGACATCGTAATCATCGCTGCCTGCGGTGAGCGTGCCAACGAGGTTGTGGAAATCTTTACAGAATTCCCCGAATTGGTTGACCCGCATACGGGACGGAAGCTGATGGAACGTACGATTATCATTGCCAATACTTCGAACATGCCGGTGGCTGCCCGTGAGGCATCTGTCTACACGGCTATGACGATTGCAGAATACTACCGAAGCATGGGATTGAAGGTACTGCTGATGGCGGACTCCACTTCACGTTGGGCGCAGGCATTGCGCGAGATGTCCAACCGTATGGAGGAGTTGCCCGGTCCCGATGCCTTCCCGATGGACTTGTCCTCCATCATCTCCAACTTCTACGGCCGTGCGGGTTATGTGAAGCTGAACAACGGCGAGTCCGGTTCCATTACTTTCATCGGTACGGTATCGCCTGCCGGCGGTAACCTGAAGGAGCCGGTAACCGAGAATACGAAGAAGGTGGCTCGCTGCTTCTATGCCCTTGAGCAGGACCGTGCCGACAAGAAGCGTTATCCTGCCGTAAATCCGATTGACTCATATTCCAAATACATTGAATACCCTGAATTCGAGGAGTATATCACCAAGCACATCAACGGTGAGTGGATTGGCAAGGTGAATGAAATCAAGACCCGTTTGCAGCGTGGTAAGGAGATTGCCGAGCAAATCAACATTCTGGGTGACGACGGCGTGCCCGTAGAATATCACGTGACTTTCTGGAAATCGGAACTGATTGACTTCGTTATCCTGCAGCAGGATGCCTTTGACGAAATTGATGCCGTGACTCCGATGGAGCGCCAGGAGGAGATTCTGAATATGGTAATAGAAATCTGTCATACCGAATTTGAGTTCGACAACTTCAACGAAGTAATGGATTACTTCAAGAAGATGATTAACATCTGCAAGCAGATGAACTACTCGAAGTTTAAGTCGGAAGAATACGACAAGTTCCATAAGCAGTTGCAGGAACTGGTTGAGGAACGTAAAGCCTAAGGATGTACTATGTGACTATTTACAATTTACTATTTGCCTTGCGGATGCAGGTGTACGGAGGTTGTAGATAGGAAAATAGTAGAATAGGATGGCAGAGATTTAAATAGTAAATAGTAAATTGCTAAATTGTAAATAAATAGATGGCAACAAAAGCATTTCAAAAAATATATACCAAGATTACTCAGATTACGAAAGCTACGTGTTCGCTGAAGGCAACCGGAGTGGGGTATGACGAGTTGGCGACCGTAAACGGCAAGCTGGCCCAGGTGGTGAAGATTGCCGGCGACGAAGTGACTTTGCAGGTGTTTGAGGGTACGGAAGGTATTCCCACCAATGCAGAGGTAGTATTCTTGGGCAAGGCTCCTACAATCAAAGTGAGCGAGCAGCTTGCCGGACGCTTCTTCAACGCCTTTGGCGACCCCATCGACGGTGGTCCGGCCATTGAAGGCGAGGAGGTGGAAATTGGCGGTCCATCCGTGAATCCGGTGCGCCGTAAGCAGCCCTCGGAACTGATTGCAACCGGTATTGCAGGTATCGACTTGAACAATACGCTGGTGTCCGGACAGAAGATTCCGTTCTTTGCCGACCCCGACCAGCCCTTCAACCAGGTGATGGCGAATGTGGCTCTGCGTGCGGAGACTGACAAGATTATCCTTGGCGGTATGGGTATGACGAACGATGATTACCTTTACTTCAAGAACGTATTCTCCAATGCCGGTGCGCTCGACCGTATCGTCAGCTTTATGAATACCACCGAGAATCCTCCGGTAGAGCGTCTGCTGATTCCGGATATGGCACTGACGGCGGCCGAGTATTTTGCTGTAAATAATAATGAAAAGGTGCTGGTGCTGCTGACGGATATGACTTCCTACGCCGATGCGCTCGCCATCGTATCCAACCGTATGGACCAGATTCCTTCGAAGGACTCCATGCCGGGATCCCTTTATTCGGACTTGGCGAAGATATACGAAAAGGCGGTGCAGTTCCCAAGCGGCGGTTCCATCACGATTATTGCGGTGACGACTCTGTCCGGTGGCGACATTACGCATGCCGTGCCTGACAATACGGGTTATATCACGGAAGGCCAGTTGTTCCTCCGTCGTGACAGCGACATCGGTAAGGTTATCGTTGACCCGTTCCGTTCCTTGTCCCGTCTGAAACAGCTTGTGACGGGCAAAAAGACACGTAAGGACCATCCGCAGGTGATGAATGCCGCTGTACGTCTGTACGCCGATGCCGCCAACGCCAAAACCAAGCTTGAAAACGGTTTCGACCTGACGAACTACGACGAACGTACCCTTGCCTTTGCCAAGGACTACTCCAACCAGCTACTGGCCATCGATGTCAACCTCGATACCACAGAGATGCTCGATGTGGCATGGAGTCTGTTCGGCAAGTATTTCCGTCCGGAAGAGGTGAATATCAAGAAAGAGCTTGTGGACCAGTTCTGGCCGAAAGCAAACTAAATAAATGTACGATTAGACGATTTACGGTTTACGATTGATATTACTGAAATTGTAAATCTGTAAATTGAGAAATTGAGTAGCTTCAGTCGTCTAATCGTAAATCGTTAAATCGTAAATAAAATGGCTATTAAGTTTCAATATAACAAAACCTCGCTTCAGCAACTCGAAAAGCAACTGAAGGTGCGCGTGCGTACACTCCCCATTATTAAGAATAAGGAGAGTGCCCTGCGTATGGAAGTGAAGCGCTGCAAGGGAGACGCTGCCGCGTTGGACGCGAGGTTGGAAAAGGAAATCCAAGCTTACGAAGCCATGTTCGCCCTTTGGAATGAGTTCGACGCTTCATTGATAAAGGTCAGCGATGTTCATCTCGGTGTAAAGAAGATTGCCGGTGTACGGGTGCCGTTGCTCGAGAATGTAGATTTCGAGATACGCCCTTACAGCTTGTTCAATGCGCCCAAATGGTATGCAGACGGGCTGCATTTGCTTAAGTCACTGGCACATACTGCCATCGAGCGTGAATTTACTGTTGCCAAGTTGAACTTGTTGGAACATGCGCGTAAAAAGACCACCCAGAAGGTGAATCTTTTTGAGAAAGTACAGATTCCGGGTTATCAGGATGCTCTGCGCAAAATCAAGCGGTTTATGGAAGACGAGGAGAACCTTTCCAAGTCATCGCAGAAAATCATGAAATCCCATCAGGAGAAAAGGAAGGAGGCAGAGGCATGATTACGAAAATGAAGAAGCTCACGTTCCTTGTGTATCATAAGGAGTACGAAGCATTTCTGGCACAAATCCGGGAACTGGGCGTGGTGCACGTTGTGGAAAGGCAGTGCGGCGAGATGGACGACACCTTGCAGCAATTCATGCAGAAGCGTACGCTCTACAAGAATATGCTTCAGAGCATGCACACCCTGGCAGACAAACAGCCGGAAGAAAAGGTGCATAAAGAGTTGTCGGCCGATGCTCTGGTGAAATTCTACGAGGACTTGCAGGCGCGGATACAAGACTTGAACCAGCAGATTCCCGCCATCGACAAGGATGTGGCGCAGATGGAAGTCTGGGGCGATTTCGATTGGAGAGCCATCCGCAAGCTGGAAGATGCTGGTTGGTTCGTGCAGTTCTATACCTGCCCGGAGAAAGACTATAACGAAGCGTGGGCAGAGGACTACAATGCCATCGTGGTGAAAGAGAACGGCGGACATCTTTATTTCGTGACCGTCACTCCCCAACCGGTAGAACTGGATGTGGAACCGCTCCGTCTACCTTCACTCAGCCTCTCCGAACTGAGCCGGAAGAAAGCCGATACGGAAGAGGCCCTTGTGCAGGCACATGCCGGATTGAAAGAATTCTGCAAAGCGAATTACTGCACGTTGGAGAAGTACAACCTACAGCTCCAGGAAGAGATAGACCTGCTGAAAGTCAAGCTGAACAGCGAACATATGGCAGAAGGTGCCGTAGTGTTGATGGAAGGCTGGATTCCCGAAGACTGCGAGGCGGATGTGAGGAAACTTCTCGATGAAAGCGGCACTTATTATGAGATAAGGGCTGCCAAGCGCGAGGACAATGCTCCCATCAAGCTGAAAAACAACGCCTATACACGCATGTACGAAGTGCTTACCAAAATGTACGGTATGCCCGAATATGCCGAGTTCGACCCGACACCGATACTTGCGCCATTCTTCTCGCTCTTCTTTGCTTTCTGTATGGGAGATGCGGGCTACGGTCTGGTACTGATTGCACTCGGGTTCATTTTGAAAAGGAAGATGTCCAAGTCCATGAAAGGCATGATGAACCTGGTGATTACGTTGGGTATATTTACGTCCGTCATCGGTGTCATATTGGGAACCTTCTTCGGTGTAAGCCTCTTTGACCTGGAGATACCCGCCAAACTGAAGGAATTCATGATTGTGGGTAAGATAGGTGAGACTACCTATGACAAGCAAATGCTGCTGGCGTTGATTATCGGTGCGGTGCACATCTGCATTGCCATGACGGTGAAGGCCGTGGGACAGACCGTTCGTTTCGGCTTCAAGGAGTCGCTCAGTGCTTGGGGATGGCTGTTGCTGGTGGTGGGATTTATCTGCACCGGCGGACTTTCCTTCTTCAAAATAATTTCGGAAGACGTGTCTACGTGGGCATTTATCGTGATTGGCGGTGTTTCTGCCATCGGTATCTACCTGCTGAACAATATCCACCGGAATGTATTTGTCAACATCGGTGCCGGAGTATGGGATACCTATAACATGGCAACCGGATTGATGGGCGATATACTTTCCTACATCCGTCTCTATGCCCTCGGCTTGGCAGGCGGTATGCTTGGAGGCGTGTTCAACCAGCTTGCCTTCATGGTGAACGATGCTGCAGGTCCGGCCCTGGGATGGCTGTTCTGCGGTCTGATACTGATATTCGGGCATACGCTGAACATTGCCATGTCTTGTCTGAGTGCCTTTGTACACCCGCTCCGTCTGACATTTGTGGAATACTTCAAGAATTCCGGTTACGAAGGTAAGGGCGAAGCCTATAAACCTTTTACAGTAGTAAAGAAATAAACAAATTAAAAAACAAATAAAAATAGAAACATTATGAATGAAATTTTAGGTTATCTCGGTCTGGGCCTGATGTTGGCCCTTGCAGGAATTGGCAGTTGCTTCGGTACAACTATCGCCGGTAGTGCGGCAGAAGGTGCGTTGAAGAAAGACCCTTCCAAGTCAGCAAGTTATATGATTTTGTCGGCCCTTCCGGCTACGCAGGGACTTTACGGCTTCGTGGCTTTCCTGATGTCTATGGGCAGGGATTTTGCGACAGACGGTCCTTTGATGCTGGGCATCGGATTGGGTGTCGGACTGGTATGTCTGTTCTCCGCTATCCGTCAGGGACAGATTTGTGCTAGCGGTATTGTGGGTATTTCCCAGGGACACGACGTACAGACCAATACAATGATTTACGCCGCGCTTCCTGAATTCTATGCTATTTTGGCGCTGGTAGCTGCATTGATGGTATAATCCGGATTATAAGAAAATAAACCCCAGGGATTTACAATTGAAATCCCTGGGGTTTTTTGTTTAAATTCCTGGGGCTTCAACTGAAAACTCCAGGAATTCTTTTTTGAAACTTCGGGAATTTTAGACGAAAAATGCATGGATGGGCGAGCCAATGGGGCTTTTGTGGCTAAACTATGACATTCCGCAAACGATTGTTTATGCATATTTAATCAGTTTTTTCGATTAAAAGGCTATTTTTCAAAGAATAATACGTACTTTTGCAGCCGTAATTAAGATAAAGAGATTATAACATAATATGACTAAAGAACTACTTACCCCCGATTACATCTTCGAAGCGAGTTGGGAAGTGTGTAATAAAGTAGGCGGTATCTATACAGTTTTGTCTACAAGGGCAAATACTTTACAGACTAAATTTCGCGATAGATTATTCTTTATAGGGCCGGATTTCTGGCAGGGAAAAGAGAACCCTTTGTTCATTGAGTCTGATAACCTTTGTGCAGCGTGGAAAAAACATGCAGCGTTGAAAGACAATCTTTCCGTCCGCGTAGGTCGCTGGAACATTCCGGGAGAACCTATTGTTATATTGGTTGATTTCCAACCGTTCTTTGCAGAAAAAAATGAGATTTATACAGAAATGTGGAACCGCTATCAGGTGGATTCACTGCATGGATATGGTGATTATGACGAAGCATCCATGTTTGCTTTCGCTACCGGCAAGGTGATAGAGAGCTTCTATCGCTATAATTTGACGGAAACGGACAAAGTGGTGTTCCAGGCACACGAGTGGATGACCGGCATGGCCGCCCTCTATCTTCAGTCTGCCGTTCCCGAGATAGGGACTATCTTCACCACCCATGCCACGTCCATCGGCCGCTCCATAGCTGGCAACAACAAGCCGCTTTACGATTATCTTTTCGCCTACAACGGCGACCAGATGGCGGAGGAGCTGAACATGCAGTCCAAACATTCCATTGAAAAGCAGACGGCCCACTATGTGGACTGTTTCACCACTGTGAGCGAAATCACAAACAACGAATGCAGGGAATTGCTTGACAAGCCTGCGGATGTTGTGCTGATGAACGGTTTTGAAGATGATTTTGTACCGAAAGGCGCCACCTTTACCGGCAAGCGCAAACGTGCCCGTTCCACCATGCTGCGTGTGGCAAACTGCCTGCTGGGTGAGGACTTGGGCGACGATACGCTGATTATCGGTACCAGCGGACGCTATGAGTTCAAAAATAAGGGTATCGATGTGTTCCTGGAATCATTGAACCGGCTGAACCGCGATAAAGATTTAAAGAAGAAAGTATTGGCGTTTGTCAACGTGCCCAGCTGGGTGGGAGACCCCCGCGAGGACTTGCAGAAGCGCTTGAAGAGCAAAGATAAGTTCACCGAACCGTTGCAGTGTCCTTTCATCACCCACTGGCTGCACAATATGACGCACGACCAGGTGCTGGATATGCTGAAATACCTCGGTATGGGCAATCGTCCCGAAGATAAGGTGAAAGTAATTTTTGTACCTTGCTATCAGGATGGTCACGATGGCATCCTCAACAAGCATTATTATGACTTGATTTTAGGCGAGGACCTCAGTGTCTATCCGTCCTATTATGAACCGTGGGGATATACCCCGCTGGAGAGCGTGGCTTTCCGGGTGCCTACCATCACCACCGACCTTGCCGGTTTCGGACTTTGGGTGAACAGTCTGAAAAACCAGCATGGCATAAACGACGGAGTGGAAGTGCTGCACCGTTCGGACTATAACTATTCCGAAGTGGCAGACGGCATCAAGGACACCGTAGCCTTGTTCTCTACCAAGACGGAAGCCGAAATCAAGGAAATACGCAAGCGTGCAGGCCAGGTGGCAGAGCAGGCTTTGTGGAAGCACTTTATACAATATTATTACGAGGCTTACGACATTGCACTGCGCAATGCCATGAAGCGTCAACTAAAATAAAAGAATTATTAATCAATTAGTTATCATACAATGAAGATTAAAGTTAGTAATGTAAACACTCCTAACTGGAAAGATGTGAATGTGAAATCGCACATTCCCGCCGAACTGGAGAAACTGTCTGAACTGGCACATAACATCTGGTGGGCATGGAATTATGAAGCCACCGAACTGTTCAGAGACCTTGACCCTGCTCTCTGGAAAGAAGTGGGACAGAACCCCGTACTTCTGCTGGAACGTATGAGTTATGCTAAACTCGAGGCACTCGCAAATGACAAAGTTATTCTGCGCAGAATGGATGACGTATACTCCAAGTTCCGCACATACATGGATGTGAAGCCTGACAGCAAGCGCCCGTCCGTGGCTTATTTCAGTATGGAGTATGGTTTGAGCCATGTACTTAAGATATATTCCGGCGGTCTGGGTGTACTTGCCGGTGACTACCTGAAAGAAGCTTCCGATAGCAACGCCGACTTGTGTGCAATCGGTTTCCTGTACCGCTACGGTTACTTTACACAAACATTGTCTATGGACGGCCAGCAGATTGCCAATTACGAGGCACAGAACTTTGGCCAGTTGCCCATCGACCGTGTATTGGATGAGAAGGGCGAGCAGATGGTAGTGGATGTTCCTTATCTGGACTACTACGTGCATGCTTATGTGTGGAGAGTGAACGTTGGACGTATCTCTCTCTATCTGCTTGATACTGACAATGAAATGAACAGCGAGTTCGACCGTTCCATCACTCACCAGCTGTATGGCGGTGACTGGGAAAACCGCTTGAAGCAGGAAATCCTGCTCGGTATCGGTGGTATTCTGACGCTGAAGAAGCTGGGCATCAAGAAAGATATCTATCACTGCAACGAAGGACATGCTGCTTTAATCAACGTACAGCGCATCTGTGACTACGTGGCCGAAGGTCTGACTTACGACCAGGCTATCGAGCTGGTACGTGCTTCTTCTCTCTATACTGTACATACTCCGGTTCCTGCCGGTCACGACTACTTCGACGAAGGCCTTTTCGGCAAGTACATGGGCGGCTATCCTTCAAGAATGGGTATCAGCTGGGACGACCTGATGGACCTCGGACGTAACAATCCGGGCGACAAGGGTGAACGTTTCTGTATGTCTGTATTCGCTTGCAACACTTCTCAGGAGGTGAACGGTGTGAGCTGGCTGCACGGAAAGGTTTCCCAGGAGATGTTCGCTTCCATCTGGAAGGGTTACTTCCCCGAAGAAAGCCATGTGGGCTACGTTACCAACGGTGTACACTTCCCCACTTGGAGCGCTACGGAGTGGAAACATCTCTATGCTGCGCATTTTGATGAGAACTTCCTCTACGACCAGTCCAACCCCAAGATTTGGGAGGCTATCTATAACGTGTCCGACGAAGAAATCTGGAAGACGCGCATGGTGATGAAGAACAAACTGATTGACTATGTTCGCAAGCAATACCGTGAAACTTGGTTGAAGAACCAGGGTGACCCTTCACGCATCGTTTCCCTGCTGGACAAAATCAATCCGAACGCTCTGCTGATAGGTTTCGGACGCCGTTTCGCTACCTACAAGCGTGCACACTTGCTGTTCACCGACCTCGACCGTCTGGCCAAGATTGTGAACAACCCCGACTATCCGGTACAGTTCCTCTTTACCGGTAAGGCTCACCCGCACGATGGTGCCGGCCAGGGCTTGATTAAGAGAATCATTGAGATTTCCCGTCGTCCGGAGTTCCTGGGCAAGATTATCTTCCTGGAAAATTATGACATGCAGTTGGCACGTCGCCTCGTTTCAGGTGTGGATATCTGGCTGAACACTCCGACACGTCCGCTCGAAGCATCCGGTACTTCCGGCGAAAAGGCGTTGATGAACGGTGTTGTAAACTTCTCCGTACTCGACGGCTGGTGGTTGGAAGGCTATCGTGAAGGTGCCGGTTGGGCATTGACCGAAAAGCGTACTTACCAGAACCAGGAACATCAGGACCAGCTCGATGCCGCTACTATCTACAGCATTCTTGAGCAAGAAATTCTGCCGTTGTTCTATGCACGCAACAAGAAGGGATATTCTGAAGGTTGGGTGAAGACTATCAAGAACTCCATCGCACAGATTGCTCCCCACTATACAATGAAGCGTCAGCTGGACGACTATTACGACAAGTTCTACATCAAGGAGGCCAAACGTTTCAAGATGCTGGCTGCCGACGGTTGTGCCAAGGCTAAGGAAATAGCTGCTTGGAAGGAAGAAGTTGCCGAGAAGTGGGACAGCATTGAAGTGGTGTCTTGCGAAAAGACCGAAGACCTGGTGAAAGGCTCCATCGAGAGCGGTAAGGAATACACCATTACTTACGTTATCGACGAGAAGGGCTTGAACGATGCTATCGGTCTGGAACTGGTGACTACTTATACGGCTCAGGATGGCAAACAGCATGTTTACTCCGTAGAACCGTTCAATGTAGTGAAGAAAGAAGGTAACCTTTATACTTTCCAAGCTAAGCACAAGATGGAAAATGCGGGTAGCTTCAAGGTTTCTTACCGTATGTTCCCGAAGAATGCAGACCTGCCTCACCGTCAGGACTTCTGCTACGTTCGCTGGTTCGTATAAGAGCATAAAAAAGATAATGTGCCTGCGGATATGGCGGAACACATTATCTGTTCAGATAAAAGATATCATCTGCATGATGCAGGCAGACCATCCGTTTAAAGTAAACGGATGGTCTGTTTCTTTTCTAGAGCTTGCTTTTTATTTCGGCTGTCCAGGCGTCAATGCGTTCGGCGGTTTTGTTACTTTCGTTCACTTCGTCGAGGGGAAGTCCTACGAATGCACCGTCTACCACGGCGATGGAAGAGGAGAAGGAATACCCGTCCGTGCTGACTTTGTTGCCCAAGAAGGTACATCCGCTATCCTTCAGGTCCTCGTAGAGTACTCCGATGCCGTCGCAGAATGTGTCGCAGTAGGATTCGGAGTCACCGCAACCGAATAGGGCTACGAACTTCATGGAAAGGTCGGCGCTCTTCAGTACTTTTACACCGTCATACCAGTCGTCCTGCAGTTCGCCGTCTCCCCAAGTGGAGGTACCTAGAACCAGCACTTCATATTCCTTGATTTTATCGGCGGTCATCTTGTCAACACTATGTACGTCGGTGGAGGAAACTCTCAACTTTTCGGCTATCTGGTTAGCCAACTCTTCGCAGGTTCCGGTACTGGAACCATAAAAAACACCAGTCTTTTTCATTGTAAATAAAGTGATTAAATTGTTTGCTGCAAAGTAAAGGCTTTGCCGGAGAACGTGAAATACCTACATGTAGGGCTTTTAGTGTTGTGCCGCTCCCCATTTCGGGTTAGCTTGTGGCGTGGTTTATAGAGGTCGCGGCTACCTACTAATTGGGATGGCAGACTCTCTTTTTGATGAAAAGTAGGTATTGCCGGATTGTTAAAAATGAAGGACATTTGTACCGGTAATAATAGACAAGTGTTTATGGTTAGATTCGTACATTCCACTCATTCGCAATTCCATCCTTCCGTGGCTGGTAAGTGGCTGGTGTGGGGGACTTTGATGATGCTTCTTGCGGGGGTGGCTATCATTGTTTTTTCGGTATTCTCGCATGATGCACTCGATGCGTGCTGTAATTGCATAATCTGTACTTTCAACCGTGTCCCGAAGGAAGGGGAATATTTGTATAACCGCTACCTGCCGGTCATCAGCATGGTGTGGGTGGCGTTTCTGATACTTTTGGTATATGTGGTCCGCTATTGCATGAACAAGAGGAGGTAGCCGGGTGTTCTATAGGTAAAACTGAAAGGAGACTATATGAAAAAGATTGTTTTGCTTCGCCACGGCGAGAGTGCATGGAATAAGGAAAACCGCTTCACGGGGTGGACGGATGTTGATTTGACAGAGAAAGGCGTTGCTGAAGCTGTAAGGGCGGGTGAGCTGCTGGCAGAAAAGGGATTCCGCTTCAAGAAGGCGTATACTTCCTATCTGAAGCGTGCCGTGAAGACACTGGATTGTGTGCTGGACCGCCTCGACCAGGACTGGATTCCGGTGGAGAAATCGTGGAGGTTGAATGAGAAACACTACGGCCAGTTGCAAGGGCTGAACAAGGCAGAGACGGCTGCCAAGTACGGTGACGAGCAGGTGTTGGTATGGCGCCGGAGCTTTGATGTGGCTCCGCATGCATTGGCCGAGGATGACCCGCGTAATCCGCGTTTTGAGGACCGTTATCAAGAAGTGCCCGATGCCGAACTGCCCCGTACGGAGTCGTTGAAAGATACGATTGAGCGTATCATGCCTTACTGGAAATGTGTCATCTTCCCGAATCTGAAGACGGCCGACGAATTGCTGGTAGTGGCTCATGGCAATAGCCTGCGGGGTATTATCAAGCATCTGAAGCATATTTCGGACGATGAAATTGTGCATCTGAACCTGCCTACGGCGGTGCCCTACGTCTTTGAGTTTGACGATGAGCTGAACTTGACGAAAGACTATTTCTTGGGTGATCCCGAGGAGATAAAGAAATTGATGGAGGCTGTGGCCAATCAGGGAAAGAAGAAATGATTTTGGCGCGCGGAAGCGCGCTATTTCTTTATCCTCTCATTCCATGGAGCAGCGTCATGCTGAGCAGTACCCCGACCACTATACAGATGAGGATAAGGAACCAGTTCATGAGCCGTGCGCCCAGCTTGGTTTCCTTGTGCAAGTTCTGTTCAAAGTAGTTCTTGAAGAACAGATAGATGGCAGGCACAGTGGCGCTTGCCAGTAGCAGGTCTTCGGGAATCTTGTAGATGTAGACTTTGGAAAAGGCGATGAGCGCCCAGTGGCAAAGGAACAGAATGACGAGCAGGTTGACCCTGCGCGAGAAAGCCAGCAGCAGCCCGATGGTGAAAACTGCTACCGAGCAGGGCATCACGGTGGTGGTCATCATGGGAAATTCCATTCCGCGTGCCCACGAAAGGAGCGGGTAGAGGAAAGGCATTGCATAGAGTACCCCCACCAGTACCTTGTATTTCGGGTTGCGCTCGAACGGAGTGTAGCCGGTAAACAAATCCCATAGCCACAACACTGCAATCACTCCCCAGAAGATGGCGAGTATATGGTGGTGTCCGCGCGCTCCGCAATACATCATGTAGTACACGATGGATATCCACCCGTTCAGAAATACCATGTAGATTTTCATGGAGCGTTTTGCCCATAAGGTCGGTTTCCAGTAGAGTTGCGTGGTGAGCAGGATACCTGCTGCGGTGATGAGGAGCTGTGTCCACCAGGTGGCCTCGTTGTATTGTGCGATAGTATTCCAGAATATTTCCATTTGTGTCCATTAAAAAAACGGCTGCAAAGGTAGAGTTTTCTGCCGAAAGAATGAAATCGTTTTCTACATTTTGCCTATCTTTGTGCCTCCAAAAAAATAGGTAAAAAGATTCATGGATAAGACTTTGACTGAACAAGAGATTGCCCTGCTGCGCAGGAAACTCGATTTATTGCTTCGTACCGGACAGCTGCTGGTGGAGAGTGCGGCTGATACGAACCGTGTTGTTCGTAACCTGAACCGTGTTGCCGCCTATCTGGGGCTGCCGGAAGAAAAGCTCCACATCGACGTAAGTTATACCATGCTGGTGGTGAATGTGAGCGACGGCCTGCATTCGTTCTCCAAATTCCAGAAATGTGAAAAGCATGGCATCAACATGACGGCCATTTCCGAAATCAGCAAACTGTCCTGGCGGGCTATTGAGAATGACTATTCCCTCGACCAGTATGAGGAGGAACTGGAAAGAATCAAAAACAAGAAGCGGAACTATGTGCCATACGTTGTTGCCATCGGTGCCGGCTTTGCCTGCGGAGGTTTCTGTAAACTGTTCGGTGGTGACTGGATGGCGTTTCTGTTTACCTCTATCTGCGCTTTTGCCGGCTTCCGCGTCCGTGCCCGTTGCATGGAGTTCGGCATCAATCACTATATGAGTATTGCCATTGCCGCATTGATTTCTACCTGTCTGGCCTATGTGTCTTCGTTTGCCGGGCTCTCGGAAACTCCCTATCATCCGTTGTTGGCGTGTGCACTGTTCATCGTTCCGGGGGTGCCGCTGATAAACTTTGTGGATGATATGATTGACAATTATATCCAGGTGGGCATTGTGCGGGCTGTGAATACGGTGCTGATGGTCTGTGCAATGGCCTTCGGCATTGTAATAGCCATGCGCCTGCTGACGGTGGAGGATGTCGTGATTGACAAGAAGTTCAGCGAATTGAGTATGGTGCCTCATGACAGTTATCTGGTGTATGCCATTGCGGCGGCGATAGCTGCCATGGGATTTTCCATGATATTCAACATACAGCGGCGCTTGTTGTGGGTTGTTGCGGTGGGCGGTATCATTGCCGTTTGTACGCGTAACTTTGTCAATTTCGAATTGGGTTACGGACCGGTGATAGGTTCGTTCATGGGCAGCATGGTTGTCAGCCTGATAGCCGTGAAGGCAGTGCATTGGTTCCATGTTCCCAATCACGTACTGACGATTCCTTCTGTCATCCCGATGATTCCGGGAGTGCTGATGTATCGTGCACTTTTCGGGCTTATCAATATGCACGGTGTGGTAGGCGAGGTGACGGCGGTTGTTTCCAACGGCATCACGGCTTCACTGATTATTCTCTGCATAGCGCTGGGAGTGGCGGTGCCCAATATCTTTGCCCGCCGGTATATTGCCAAGGATAGGCAGCGCTTTCTTCAGGAGGAGCTGCAGAAGCGCAGGGAAAGAGGGAAATTTATAGAATGGTGATATAGGTGGAGGGTGTCAAAAAACTCTTAACACTTTCTTTTAGGCGCGGATTACGCGGATTTCACGGATTTTGTTTATTGAATCCGTGTTATTCCGTGTAATTCGCGCCTGATATTATAACATTATAAAAGTGCTCATATATTTTTGAAAACTTCTCTTCTTTTTTAAATGCCCTTTTTCGGATTATAGTGGTAAATGACGGTTTCGCCTTTTTGCAGGGATGTTTGTACGTCAATCAGACGCTGGTTGCGGCTTCCCCGGAAATAGAGTTCCTCATCCCTCAGTTCTTTCTTGAATTTGCCGTCCACCAGTACGTCGATGTACTTCAGCAGTTGGGCTTGGCGCGGGTTGCGCAGTAGTTTTTCGAAAGTATAGCCCGTATAGCACCAGATGTTTTTCCGGCTCCGCTCCTTGATGGCATGTGCCAGTTGGGTGAATCCTTCCGGCTGGAACATCGGGTCTCCACCACTGAAGGTGACGTCTGCAAAGTTGTCGGCAAGGACTTTTTCCAGAATCTCTTCCGTACTCATCCAGTGCCCGCGGTTGATGTCCCACGACTCCGGATTGTGGCAACCGGGACAACCGTTGGGGCATCCGGCAGCATAAATGGCGGTCCGGAAGCCCGGACCGTCTACTGTGGTATCTTCTAAAATGTCGAGAATAGAAAGCATGAGTAGGGAATTTTTAATTATGAACGACCCTGTCGTTCAACTCTGCCAGCTTGGCATTGTTCCAGCGGTCGGTTGTCCCCACCAGGTAGCCGGTGATGCGTTGCAGCTTGTCGATATGCTTGCTGCCGCACTTCGGGCATTCTTCCAGGTTTGGGGTGGAGTTTTCGTGGCCGCACTCCAGACAGCGGTTACGGTTGTGGTTTACCGAACCGTAGCCGATGTTGTATTGGTCCATCATGTCCACTACACGCATAATGACTTCCGGATTGTGGGTGGCGTCACCGTCTATCTCCACATAGAAGATGTGTCCGCCGCGGGTCAGTTCATGATAAGGAGCCTCCACTTCCGCTTTGTGGCGGGCGCTGCATTTGTAGTATACGGGCACGTGGTTGGAGTTGGTGTAGTAGTCACGGTCTGTGATGCCCGGCAGCGTGCCGAACTTTTTACGGTCGATGCGGGTGAACTTGCCCGACAGCCCTTCGGCAGGAGTGGCAAGCACGCTGTAGTTGTGCTGGTATTGCTCCGAGAACTGGTTGGCACGGTCGCGCATGTAGGTCACGATTTTCAGTCCCAGCTCCTGGGCTTCGCCAGATTCGCCGTGATGTTTTCCGAGCAATGCCACGAGACATTCTGCCAACCCGATGAAACCGATTCCCAGTGTTCCCTGGTTGATGACGGAAGCAATCGTATCGTTCGGTTTCAGCTTCTCGCTGCCTATCCACAAGGCAGACATCAGTAGCGGGAACTGCTTGGCGAAGGCGGTCTTTTGAAACTCCATGCGCTCGTGCAGCTGGCGTGCGGTCACTTCGAGCATACTATCCAGCTTGGCAAAGAACCGGGCGATGCGCTGTTCCTTGTCTTCGATGTTCATGCACTCAATGCCCAGACGGACGATGTTGATGGTAGAGAAAGAGATGTTGCCGCGTCCGATGGAGGTCTTCGGTCCGAAACGGTTTTCGAATACACGGGTGCGGCATCCCATGGTGGCAACTTCATGCTGGTAGCGTTTCGGGTCATCGGCTTTCCAGTCCTCGCTTTGGTTGAAGGTGGCGTCCAGGTTCAGGAAGTTCGGGAAGAAACGCCGTGCCGTCACCTTGCAGGCCAGTTGGTAGAGGTCGTAGTTGCGGTCTTCAGGCAGGTAGCTCACACCCCGTTTCTTTTTCCATATCTGGATGGGGAAGATGGCGGTTTCTCCGTTTCCTACCCCTTGATAGGTGCTTTTCAGCAGCTCGCGGATGATGCAGCGCCCCTCGGCAGAGGTGTCTGTGCCGTAGTTGATGGAGCTGAACACCACTTGGTTGCCGCCGCGTGAGTGGATGGTGTTCATGTTATGGATAAACGCCTCCATGGACTGGTGCACGCGCGATACGGTCTTGTTGACAGCATGCTGCACGATGCGGTCCTCGTCCGTCAGTCCGTCCAACGGCTGCAGCAGATAGTCGGCCAGTTCCTTCTGATAGAGATGGGAATAGTCTTTTCCATTCAGTTCTTCCAGGTTCTTGACTTCCTCGATGAAGCTGTTGCGCACGTAGGGGGCAAGGTAGAAATCGAATGCAGGGATGGCTTGTCCGCCGTGCATCTCGTTCTGGGCTGTTTCCAGCGAGATGCATCCCAGGATACTGGCAGTCTCGATGCGTTTGGCCGGGCGCGATTCGCCGTGTCCGGCAGAGAAGCCGTATTTCAGAATATGGTCCAGCGGATGTTGCACGCATGTCAGGCTCTTGGTGGGATAATAATCCTTGTCATGGATGTGCAGATAGTTCTGGGTGACGGCATCCAGAACTTCTTCACTCAGCAGATAGTCGTCCACAAAAGGCTTGGTGGTTTCGCTGGCAAACTTCATCATCATGCCCGCCGGGGTATCGGCATTCATGTTGGCATTTTCGCGTGTGATGTCGTTGGACTTGATGTTAATGATTTCCAGGAACATGTCGCGCGTCTTTGCTTTGCGGGCAATGCTTCGCTGGTTGCGGTAAGCGATGTATTTCTGGGCAACGTCCTTGCGGCTGCTCTTCATCAGCTCCACTTCCACCAAATCCTGGATGGCTTCCACCGTCATCTGCGAATCTCCCTTGAAAGAGATGCGGTCCGTAATCTGGTGTATCAGTTGCAGGTCTTCCCCCTTGTCTGTATGCAACATGGCTTTGCGGATGGCCGTTGCTATTTTTTCTTCGTTGAATCCGACGACGCGCCCGTCGCGCTTGAGTACTGTCTGTATCATAACCTTTTATGCTTAAATGTGACTGTCTTTTTTAGTTTAATTGCGGAAACAAAGATATTATAGTTATTGATAGGTTTTGCTTTTTGGAAAACTTTTTGTGGTTTAAAAAGTGTTAATCTATTGATTATTAATGATATAATTGTTTAAAGTGGAAAACTTCTAATGAAAAATAACTTTTAAAGTTATTCATTACTGATTATTATTGCATGCATAAGCATCATCTGATTTCGAAGTGTCAAATGAAGATAAATCTTTTGGGCAGATTGTGAATCTTCGATTTTTTTAGTTATATTTGCAACGAATTGGTTTATTTAAGGTTTTTAGTCCTTGATAATACTTCTTGTTGCCATTCGATTGTATTGCTTTGCTGCTCATGGTATTGGGGCAAAAGTATCATTATTATAATAATCAAAGAAAGGATGAACATGGCAAATGTATTTCCTCCGTTTAAAATTGATATAGCTGGGGCTTTTTGTGTACCTCGTGCATTGAAGGATGTCCGCGAGCAATATCAGAACGGGCAGGTGAGCCGGCAGATATTGCAGGCTGTTGAAGATGCGGAAGTGCGCAGTCTGGTGGAACGGCTGGAGCTGGGAGGCATGAAAGTTGTTTCCGATGGTGGTTTCCGAAGTCGCGATTTTTTGGAAAGCTGGGAGGGTATTTGTTCCAAAGACGGCCGGCCTTTCTCCGAAGGCTCTCCTTTGGAGATTACAGGACGACTCAGTTTGCTACGGCATCCTATTCTGGAAGAATTCGCATTTCTTGATTCCATTGTGGACGGAGGGGTGATGAAAAAACAGCATATCCCTTCGCCGGCAGAGGTTATGACCCAGATTATTCAACGTGTGGAGCGGACTCAGATAGAAACCGTTTACTCCGACATCCGGCTTTTGACGGATGATATTGCTTCCTGCTACAAATTTTTGCTTACCAAACTTTATGATGCAGGCTGCCGCTACGTCCAGTTCGACGGGGTACATTCGGTGATAATGGAAGATACCATCCGGCTCAACAACCGGGTTTTGCGTGAGCGTCCTGCAGGGATGTATGTTGCATTCCATGCACCTACGGATATGCTGGTGCAACTGCATGGGGCCGATGCTTATTTCCTGAATTACGACTGTGGCGCGTGCGACCGTAACCGTCTGCTCTGGTTCATACACGAGAAGGAAGCGGTGTTCGGTTTCGTGCTGTCCCATTATCCTCAGGAAGACGAATTGGATGAATTGCAGGCGAAAACCGAAAGTGTATTGAACTATATTCCTTTGAAACGTTTCACTTTATGTCTGCCGGATGCCAATGCGCTTCTTTCGCCTTCGGAGGCCGATGAGGAGAAACAGTGGGAAACCGTAAGGTTGGGGATGGAAATGGCTGCGCGTATCTTCTCTTGAAAAACGCCGCATTCCATCATTCCGAATGCCACACTTCAGCAAGGAAAATGCCACATTTCACAGAGGTAAATGCCATTGATTGGGCCTCGTGAAGTGTGGCATTTCGATTGACGAAGTGTGGCACTCCTTTTTTAGTTTCCGGTGTGTCCGGTTTTATTATTTGACAGCTTCGGCTATCTTTTCCTGAAGCTCGTCACCGTGCAGTCCGCGTGCAAGGATAGTTCCTTCACCGTCAATCAACACAGTGTGGGGGATGCTGCTTACGGCATAAAGCTGTGCGCCTTCGCAGTTCCAGTATTTCAGGTCGGACATTTGCGGCCACGTGATGTTCAGCTTCTTGATGGCTTCTTTCCATGCGTCAGCACTCTGGTCCAGAGATACGCCTACAATCTCGAAGTTCTTGTTCTTATATTTGGCGTAAGCTTCCACCAGGTTGGGCATCTCGCGACGGCAGGGGCCGCACCAGCTTGCCCAGAAGTCAACAAGGACAACTTTGCCCTTGCCTACGTAGTCGGACAGTTTTACCGTTTTTCCTTCCGGCGTCTGCATCTCGAAGTCTGTAAACTTCTGGCCTACGGCAGTGGCTTTCATCTTTTCAACGTTGTTCTTTATCTTGACGATGGCTTCGTCGTTGTCGTAAGCTGCAGGGATTTGGGGCATCAGCGGGTCGAGGTCTGCCACATCCATGTAGTAGTAGTTCTGCTTCAGCAGGAGTACACCCACCGGGTTGGTGATGTTCTTGTTGATGCCGGCTTTGATGGCGGATATCATGCTGTTTTCCAGATTTTCCATCTCTTTGCCTTTAGCCTCGCGTTGTTCGTCGGTCAGTGTGGTGTCCGACATGGATTCGTAGATGCTCATCATTTGTTTGTTCAGACCGTTGATTTGGGCTCTGATTTCCTGGTAGGCATCATTGTTGGCAGTACCGGTGGCAGAGTTGTTTTCCTGCGACAAGTTGATTTTAATCTTGCCGTTTTCCAGGAAGAAGTCGATGGCTGCGCCGTCTTTTCCTTCGGCTTTGTAGGAGATGTAGCGGTTGACAGCAGTATCTTGTGTACCCTTGAAGGTAAATGTTCCATCTTTGATGACAGCAGAGTCCAATTTTACGAATTGGCGTCCTTCCACGGTTTCCAGATATACGGTGTCGCCGTCGGCTGCACCCTCTACAGTTCCGGTTACGGTGTAACCGTTGTTTCCACTGTTACAAGCTGTAAATACAGCGGCTACAGCGAGCAGATAAGTAAACTTTTTCATTGTTTGTTTTTTTAATGAATGATTATAGCTGCAAATATAGTAATAAAAAATCCCCTCCGATATGAACCGGAGAGGATTTTTATAGTTTTAATCCCATTTTTAGCGATAACGCTGTGCTTACTATTATTCGGCAGCAGCTTCTTCAGCAGCAGGGGCTTCTTCGGCAGGGGCCTCTTCGGCCGGTGCTTCGGCAGCGGCTTTTGCAGCAGCTTCAGCAGCTTTCTTTTCAGCCAGTGCTTTTGCTTTTTCTTCGTTTATCTTCTTTTCAGCTTCCAGACGTGCTTTTGCTTCAGCTTTCTTAGCTTCGTCTTCCTTAGCCTTCAGAGCAGCCAAACCGCTTTGTTTGTTGTTCTTCCAGGCTTCGAACTTAGCATCAGCTTCAGCTTCGCCGAATGCGCCTTTCGCTACACCGCCCAGCAAGTGCTTCTTCATGTAAACACCTTCGCGAGAGAGGATGTTACGAACTGTGTCAGTAGGTTGTGCACCCTTCAACACCCAGTCAAGTGCGCGGTCGAACTTCAAATCTACTGTGGCAGGATTGGTGTTAGGATTGTAAGTACCAATCTTCTCAATAAATTTACCATCACGTGGTGCTCTTACGTCTGCAATAACGATAGAGTAGAAAGCGTAGCTTTTACGTCCATGTCTTTGCAATCTGATTTTTGTTGCCATTTAATTAAAATGTTTTTAGTTAATGATTTGAATTATGCTACTATCTCGTAATAGCGAGTGCAAAGGTAAGAAAAGATTTTGAGTTTTGAGTTATGAGTTATGAGTTATTTGTTGGCACGAGGGGTGTTTTTTTTTAAATGTTCACACAACGTCACCCATAACTCATCACTTGTCACTCATCCTTCTCCCGAGTATTTCCTGGGGTATCTCAGCAGAATGGCGAGTATGGCGCATGTTCCCATGCAGAAGGGGTAATACAGGTTTCCGATGATGCTGATGGGTGAAATGCCGGCAAGTCCGGAGGCTATCAGCATTTGCGCTCCGTAGGGGATGATTCCTTGCACGAGGCATGAGAAGGTGTCCAGTATGCTGGCTGTTTTCCGGCGGTCCAGGTGGAAGCGGAGGGCGATGTCCTTGGCTATGGGGCCGGTGGTGATGATGGCAATGGTGTTGTTGGCGGTACAGAGATTGGCGATGCTGACCAGGGCAGCGATGCTGAATTCGGCTCCCCGCTTGCCGCTGACGTGGCGGGTCAGCCGGGAGATGATGAAGTCGATGCCGCCGTTGTAGCGGATGGTCTCGAGCATGCCTCCGGCCAGCAGGGTGATGATGATGAGCTCGCCCATGCCGGTGATGCCCGTTCCCATGGCTCCGAACCAGTCGAAGAAGGCGGTACCGGTATAGATACCGATAATTCCAGTAGAGAGGATGCCCAGCAGCAGTACCAGCATGACGTTGACACCTGCTACGGCCGTGCCCAGCACGATGAGGTAGGGGATTACCTTTATCCACTCGATGGTCTGCACTTGGGGCGGGGCGGAGACGGACAGTCCTTGAAAGATGTAGAGACCCAGCACGACAAGAGCTGCGGGGACTACAATCATGAAGTTGACGCGGAACTTGTCCCTCATCACGCAGTCCTGCGTCTTGGTCGATGCAATGGTGGTGTCGGATATGAAGGAAAGATTGTCTCCGAAGAACGAGCCTCCCACCACGATGGCGACCATGTAGGGCAGGTCGATGCCCGTCTTTTCCGCCAGTCCCACGGCTACGGGAGTCAGTGCGACGATAGTTCCTACGCTTGTTCCTATCGAGAGGGAGATGAAGCAGGCGGCAATGAAGATGCCCGCCAGTAGCAGGTTGTCCGGCAGTATATGCAGGGTCAGATTTACGGTTGCATCAATGGCGCCCATCTGCTTGGCGCTTTGGGCGAATGCTCCTGCAAGGATGAATATCCATACCATCAGCATGATGTTCTTGTTACTGGCGCCCACGGAAAACTGGTAGATACGCTGTTCCAGATTCAGGCCGCGCGTGATGGCGATGGCATAGCAGGACGAGGCGAGGAAGGCTACCGTGATGGGGACTTTATAGAAGTCGTTCACCAGGAGCGAGGTCACCAGATAGAGGCAAAGGAACACCGCCAACGGGCTGAGTGCCCACCAGCCGCCTTTGGTTTTAGGGGTTGTATCGGTTGTTGCTGACATAGTTGTATTGTTTGGTTGAGATTAATGTTTCACCACAGATTTCTATCTTTCAATCAATTCCATGTTAATCGGTGTTATCTGTGGTGAAATCAATTTCGCCGCAAAGGTAACAAAAACAAAGGGCGGCACAAAATGGTTTTGTCCCGCCCTCCATCTATCAGCCCTTAATTTTCAATTTACAAAGTTACTCCGGTCTTGAAGATGGCTATTTCCTTGTAGCCTTTCTTTTCGTTGTTCACGAATTCACCGCTTGCTACTTTGATGATATATTCGATGAAGCGTTCGCAGGTTTTCTTCATCGGTTCGTTCTCGACGATAACTCCGGCGTTGAAGTCTATCCAGCCCGGCTTGTTCTTTGCCAAAGTGGAGTTGGTGGAAATCTTCATGGTCGGCACATAGGTTCCGAAGGGGGTTCCGCGTCCTGTGGTGAACAGCACCATGTGGCATCCGCAAGAGGCAAGGGCAGTGGCGGCTACAAGGTCGTTTCCCGGAGCAGACAGCAGGTTCAGTCCCTTTACTTTCAGGCGTTCGCCATATGGAAGTACCCCTTCCACGTAGCTTGTGCCGCATTTCTGTGTGCATCCCAAGGCCTTGTCCTCCAATGTAGAGATGCCACCCGCCTTATTTCCCGGAGACGGGTTTTCACCTACCGGTTCACCGTGTGAGAGGAAATATTCCTTGAAGTCATTAATCAGCTTCACCGTGTCCTCAAACAGCTCTTTGGTGCGGCAGCGGTTCATCAGGATGGTTTCTGCGCCGAACATTTCCGGCACTTCCGTCAGTACGCTGGTGCCGCCTTGTGCTACGAGGAAGTCGGAGAACATGCCCAGTAGCGGATTGGCGGTGATACCGGAGAAACCGTCCGAACCGCCACACTTCAGGCCTACGCGCAGTTCGCTTAAGGGAATATCCTCGCGCTGGTCCTGGATGGCTTTGGCATAAAGTTCGCGCAGCAGTTCCATTCCTTCTTCGTATTCATCACCCACTTTCTGGGTCACCATAAACTTTACGCGCTCCTGGTCATAGTCTCCCAGGAACTCGCGGAATACATCCGGCTGATTATTCTCGCACCCCAAGCCTACCACGAGTACGGCTCCCGCATTGGGATGCAGCACCATGTCGCGGAGGATTTTCTTTGTATTCTCGTGGTCGTCGCCCAACTGGGAGCAGCCGTAGTTATGGGGATAAGCCATGATGGCATCCACGCCCTTTCCGCCCGTTTCGCGGCGCAGGCCTTCGGCAAGCTGGTTGATGATTCCGTTCACGCAGCCCACTGTCGGAATAATCCATATCTCGTTGCGCACACCTACGTCGCCGTTCTTACGTTTGTACCCTCTAAAGGTTAGGTTTGGCGCGCCGGTATTGAGGTTTAGGGTTGTAGTATTGAGGTCTACGTTGACGGGGTTGTAAGTGTATTCCAGCAACCCGGACAAGTTGGTCTTGATATTGTTTTCATTCATCCAATCCCCCTGCTTCTGCGCTTTCCGGGCGTGGCCGATGGGATATCCGTATTTAATGACGTTTTCGCCTTCCGCAAAATCTTTCAGTGCAAATTTGTGTCCGGCAGGAACATCCTCGTTCAGGGTGATTCCCTTTCCGTCCACCGTGAGTTTTTCACCGGCCGGGAGTGCTGTGATAGCCACTGCAACATTGTCGGCAGGGTTGATTTTCAGGTACTTTGCCTCCATCTTTTAAATTTTCCATTTACCATCTACAATGTACAATTTGGCTGCGCTGCGCTAGTATTAGTCCCCTTCCGCATGGTCGAATTGTACATTGTAGATGGTACATTGTACATGCAACTATTTATTGTAATAAAACTCTATATTCTCCTTCGTCAGCAAGTCAATCGGCATGAAGTTTTCCCTTGTGATTTCCTTCTTCAGAATCAGGTATTCGCACAAGGCCTTGATGCCGTCGAATCCTTGCAGGGTGGGCTGCTGTGCTATGAGGAAGAAGATGCTTCCTTGTTTCAGGCAGTCTACGTTGCGTTGCAGCAAGTCATAGCCCATCAGGTTGAAGTCTTTTTTCTGCTTCTTCAGCAGGTATTCCCCGATGATGTATGCTTTGGAGTTGAAGGTGATTCCGTTCTTTACGGTAGGATGCTCTTGGAAGAACTCGTCCAGCATCAGTGTGTCTTCGCTGTCGCGCTTGGCATGCAGGTCCAGTTCCCAGATGCGGCAGGCGGGATGATGCTCCTGCATGTATTCGCGGAAACCTATTTCGCGGCGTTCCTGCTGGTTCGACCCCACGATGCCTTCATTTATCTTGCGGAAGATGACGATTTCCTGCGCGTTTTCTCCGGCAAGCAGCATCAGCATGCGGGCGGCAAAATATCCGCTCTGGTGCGAGTTCTGCCCGTAGAAGGAGAGGGCGGGCTCTTCCTTTATGTTGGAGTCTATATATATATAAGGTATATTATGTTGCGTCAGCTCATCCGTGAAGGGCTTGGTGTATTGCGGAACGGTGGGGGCAAACATCACTCCGTCCGGCTCCAGTGCCAGAATCTGTCCGGAGGCTTCCGCGAATGAATGATAGTCATACGGGTCATAGTAGGAGAGGTGCACGGCCACGTTGAAGTCAGAGTAAGTCTCTACGGCGTTGTGTATGCCCGTCTCCACGTCTGTCCAGTATTCACCTTTCTCGTGCAGTGGCAGCAGGCAGGCAAATGCGTACTTCTTGTTCGAAGCCAGTGCGCTGGCATACATATTGGGCTGGTAATCCAGTTGTTTCAGGATTTCTTCCACCCGCTTCCGGCTGGACTCGGACACACCGCTACGCCCGTGAATCACACGGTCGACGGTTCCCACGGATACATCGGCCATCTTGGCGATATCCTTTATTCTGACTCTTTCCATCTGTATATTTACGATTTAACGATTTACGATGTACGATTGATGTTGCTTTGGCTACGATTCTACAATGTAATCTCAATCGTCTAATCGTAAATCGTCCCATCGTACATCTTCTTGTGCTCGCACACAATTATAATCTTAATATTTTCGATACAAATATATGATAATTTTTTGTATTTCAAAAATTGTTGTATCTTTGTGCCCGTACACGAAGACTATGAAGAACGAATATTATTTTGATTTACTCTCCATAGTTTCAGGTGTTTAGGTTCTGTTTATACCTCGAAATGATAAATTGAAAGGAAACAAATTAATTTCATATTAAAATAAAACATAGAAAGATTATGGGAAAGAAAGTAGTTACATTAGGTGAAATCATGCTGAGGCTGTCTACTCCGGGAAACACCCGTTTTGTGCAGTCCGACTCTTTTGATGTGGTATATGGCGGCGGCGAGGCCAACGTGGCTGTCAGCTGTGCCAACTACGGACATGATGCTTATTTTGTAACCAAGTTGCCGAAACATGAAATAGGCCAGTCGGCTGTCAACGTATTGCGCAAGTATGGCGTAAAAACAGATTTCATTGCGCGTGGTGGTGACCGTGTAGGTATCTACTATCTTGAGACCGGTGCTTCCATGCGTCCCAGTAAGGTAATCTATGACCGTGCACACTCTGCCATTGCCGAGGCAGATGCGGCAGACTTTGATTTCGATGCCATCATGGAAGGTGCAGACTGGTTCCACTGGTCAGGTATCACTCCCGCCATCTCCGACAAGGCCGCCGAGTTGACCCGCCTGGCTTGCGAGGCTGCCAAACGTCACGGCGTTACGGTGTCGGTAGACCTCAATTTCCGTAAAAAACTCTGGACCAAAGAAAAAGCCCAGTCCATCATGAAGCCTTTGATGCAGTATGTGGATGTCTGTATCGGCAATGAAGAGGATGCTGAACTCTGCCTGGGCTTCAAGCCCGATGCAGACGTGGAAGGCGGCAAGACGGACGCTGAAGGCTACAAGGGAATCTTCAAGGCGATGGCGAAGGAATTCGGCTTCAAATACGTAATCTCTACGTTGCGCGAGTCTTTCTCCGCTACCCACAACGGCTGGAAAGCAATGATTTACAACGGCGAGGAATTCTACGAGTCAAAGCGTTACGACATCAATCCTATCATCGACCGCGTAGGTGGCGGCGACTCTTTCTCAGGTGGTATCATTCACGGCCTGCTGACAAAACCCAACCAGGGTGCCGCCCTCGAATTTGCAGTAGCCGCTTCCGCCTTGAAGCACACTATCAACGGTGACTTCAACCTTGTTTCCACAGAAGAGGTAGAAGCGCTGGCAGGAGGGGATGCAAGCGGACGAGTACAACGCTAAGCTCATTTACGATTTGACGATTTACGATGTACGATTGAAATTACTTCTACAGTGAACTCGGAGGAATTGAAAATACGATTGAAGGTGTTCTCTTTGAGAATAATCAAGATGGTAGATTGTATGCCTAATCGGATTTCGTCAATGGCTATAGCTAAACAAATAGTGCGTTCAGGGACTTCACCTGCTGCCAATTATAGGGCAGCTTGTTTGGAAAAGTCTGATAAGGATTTTCTGAATAAACTGAAAATGGTAGAGGAAGAACTGGATGAAACTATACACTGGTTGGAAATTATTGCTGAAAGTGAGATGATTCCTGCTAATAAACTGCTTGGGTTGCAACAAGAGGCGCATGAATTGTATAAAATAATAGTGAGTTCTATTGTCACTACAAGAAATCGGTTAGCAAAGGAAGTTTGAATCGTCAAATCGTAAATAAAAAGAATAGATATAAAGTAAAGTAATATTAATCGTAAATCGTAAATCGTCAAATCGTAAATAAAAAGATGAGTAAATTTGATAAAATCGCAGTATTGAATAAGATTGGTTCTACCGGCATGGTGCCCGTCTTTTATCATAAGGATGCAGAAGTTGCAAAGAAAGTTGTAAAGGCTTGTTACGATGGAGGTGTTCGTGCGTTCGAGTTCACGAACCGTGGTGACTTTGCCCACGAGGTGTTTGCCGAAGTGGTGAAATTTGCGGCAAAAGAGTGCCCGGAGATGGCTATGGGTGTAGGTTCCATCGTTGACCCTGCTACTGCGGCGCTGTATTTGCAGTTGGGTGCATGTTTCGTTGTAGGCCCGTTGTTCAACCCGGAGATTGCTAAGATTTGTAACCGTCGCCTGGTAGCCTATACTCCGGGATGCGGAAGCGTTTCAGAAGTGGGCTTCGCGCAAGAAGTAGGGTGCGACCTCTGCAAGATATTCCCGGGCGACGTGCTTGGTGCCAAACTCGTGAAAGGTCTGCTGGCTCCGATGCCCTGGTCCAAGCTGATGGTGACCGGTGGGGTGGAGCCGACTCAGGAAAACCTGACCTCCTGGATTAAGGCGGGTGTGTTCTGCGTAGGTATGGGTTCCAAACTCTTCCCGAAGGATAAGGTCGCTGCCGAAGACTGGACTTACGTTACAGAAAAATGTAAAGAAGCTTTGGGGTATATTGCCGAAGCAAGAAAATAAATAAGAAATTCATTTTGTTTAAAGGTGTTTAAAGGGGACAGCTATCGAAGCGTTTCGGCGCTTCGGTGGCTTGTTTTTTACTGGAAAGTATACTCCCGATGAACAACAAACTGTTTATAAGTGTAAACTACACCCTTAAACTCTAAAACAATGTTATAAAACATGCGAAAAATGTGCCGGTATTTTGCGTGCGCGGAGAAAACACTTACCTTTGCAGTGCAGTTGGGAAACTGCATTTGGATTTGATAAATAATAAAAACAGTTTTCAATAAAGGATATTAGTTGTTAGGTAAAAGGATTGAAAATAGATTTTTTTCATAAGCTAAATGTTTTGAATAAATAGGTAAATTAGGTAAAGGTAAAAATTGGATTTTGAAGTTTTCAGAATAGGTAATTGAAGTTTTATTTTTCAGGTAAAGAGAAAGATTGATTTTTAGGTAACATTGACGCAGTTTAAAAGAAAAGCCTTTAAGGCTTTTCTTACAGGGGCGAGGGGTTCGTGAGAGCTTGCTCGTTTTTTTATTCCTATATTCTTCGCATTTTTTGTATATTTTGTCCGGACTCTACTTCTTTTTTGTATCTTTGTGTCGGATACCCATTAAAAACAAGCAGCAACTCTAAAGCTTAAATAGCTCTGAATTTGGAACATATATTGAATATATTCGATTGGCTTTTATACATATGGTTTGCAATAAACATACTGTATCTATTGGTTTACAGTCTGGCGTCACGCCGGCGTGACCTGCCTCTGCCCCCTCCAGCCAAGGAACACAAGCGTTTTGCCATACTGATTCCTGCCTACCGCGAAGATGCCGTGATACACGAGTGCGTCCATTCATGTCTGGAGCAGGATTATCCCGCCGACTGTTTTGATACGGTTGTCATTTCGGACCGTATGCAGCCCGAAACCAACGCTTCCCTCGCTGTGCTTCCTGTCCGCCTGGTTGAAGTGCATTTTGAGAAAAGCACCAAGTCCAAATCTCTGAATGCCGCCATGGCTGCCATCGGCAATGACTATGACATCGCTTTGGTGCTCGATGCGGACAATGTCATCCCTTACGATTATCTGAGTGATATTAACGACCTCTTCGCCAATCCGGAAGTCGAGATTGTGCAGACCCACCGGAGTGCCAAGAACCTGAACAATGACATGGCCCTGCTCGATGCCATCAGTGAGGAAATCAACAATACCATTTTCCGTCTGGGGCATGCCAAGCTGGGCTTGTCGGCTGCCCTTATCGGTTCCGGTATGGCGTTCCGTTATGACTTGTTTCGTGATACGATGGCTGACATCAAGGCTGTGGGCGGTTTCGACCGTGAATTGGAGCTGACCCTGCTCTATCGCGGCAAGCGTTTTTATTATCTGCCCGAAACCTTTGTGTTCGATGAGAAGATACAGAACACCGGCGATTTCTCCCGTCAGCGCCGCCGCTGGCTGTCGGCACAATGGCACTACTGCCAGACTTTCGCCAAGTTTCTGTGGAAGGCGCTTGTTGCGCGTAACTGGGACTTCTGCGACAAGCTTTTCCAGCAGCTTTCCATTCCCCGCCTGCTGTTGATGGGCTTCACGTTCCTCTTCTCCGTGTTGTTTACGGTTTATCGCTGGACATGGGGGCTGAAGTGGTGGCTGCTCTTGGTGTTGCTCGCTGTCGCACTGCTCGTTGCCGTTCCCAAAAGGTTCTGCACCAGCCGCCTGGCAATGGCCCTGCAAAAGATACCCTATACATTCCTGCTGATGGCAGGAAACATCTTCAAGCTGAGGGGAGCAAACAAGACCTTTATACATACCAGGCATGGGGTGGCGGAAAAATAGAAAGGGATACACAATAAACAAGTCTATAAGCAAACAAATGATATACGGAAAAATCACTTTAGAAGATTGGCGTACAGTCTGTGTAGAGGGAGAAGAGCCGGAATCTTCTTTTGAAAGTTATAATCTGAGACTTTTCTTTTTCGGAACTTTGTATAATCGGGACACCTTGCAGGCAACTCCGGATGATACCAATGCCAAGCTTGCTGCTGATGCGTTTCTATCCGATCCGGCATATGGCTTTTCACGCCTGGACGGTTCGTTCACCATAGTATATTATTCAGAAAATGAATGCGGAGTGGTGCGCGACCATCATGGCACGCATTATCCCGTCTATTGTCACATTGATGGTAATTTTGCCACTTCCTGGCAATTTTTAGAGGACCAACTGGAAGAAAATTTCGAGCCTAATCTGGTTTCATTGAGTACATTCCTTCAGCGTGGCATTTTGAAGAAGAATAATTTCGCCCTATTCGATGTTCATTCTTTAGGTGCCGGCGAAAAGTTCTACATGTTGACAGAGCTTGGTTATCTGATGCCGGTTTGGGCTTCTGTAAAGTTAGAGACACAAGCGAAAGTACATTCCATGTTTGATTCGCTGAAGGAAAGAAATCCCAGCTTATATGAAAAGGTGGCAGATGACATTTATTGTCTGAAGCGCGACAGCGTTTTTGAGCATGAACCCAAGGTGGCGACTGAACGGAATCCGGATGTAGAAACCTACTCCCGCCGTTATGGAGAATTGCATGCGCAAGCCATCCGCCGGCGTATCGGCCATAGCCGCAGGGTAGGTATCCTGCTGAGTGGCGGCTATGATTCCGGTTCAAACCTTGCTGCGCTGCGCAGCATTTACGACGGCCAGATTGACTCCTATTCCGTGGGCTTTAAAGGAGATGCCTGGACGGAGCTGCCCATGGCCCGTCTGATGTCTGAAACCTTTGGTACCCGCCACCACGAGTACGAGATTGACGGTACGGAAACCAGTGCCTTGCCCGACATTGTCCGTTTTCTGGGTGAGCCTTTTATGGAAGGCGGGCTGATGGTAAACTATTGTGCCATGCGCATGATAGGCGATGACAAGCCCGACGTGATTCTGGGAGGTGACGGCAGTGACCAGTATTTCGGTACTTCCGGTCGCGAAGTGGCGTTGCATTATCTATCCGCCCGCATAGGATTGCGTCCCTTGCTACGTGGCATCAGCCGTCTGCTGGAGCATGAAACCTTTGATACCGGTGGAAAGCTTTCCCGCATCAATTTCCATTTGGATAAGATACTTCATATTCTGGAAGGGGAGCGTTTCGGCTTCTCCGATTCTGCCTTGTGTGCCCTTCTGCAAAATCCGAAAGAAGATTTTGAGCCGGTAAAATCACTACGGCCCGATATCCATAGTTTCGAACATCTTTACGCGCAGCATGCCATTCTTTCCGATTTGGAGACTGTAATCAACCGTATCATTCTTTTCAAGGCTTCCAGCATGGCACGCATGTTCGGTAACAATCTGACGTATCCTTTTATGGACCTGGAGCTTTTCCATTTCCTGCAGGAGCTGCCGGTAGGGTTGAAGTGCAGGGGCAACAGTGTACTGGACATTGCGCGGGGCCGTTCCGTTTCTAAATATCTGTTAAAGCGCCATTATAAACCTTTACTTCCCGAGGCCATTACCTTGAAGAAGAAGCAGGGCGGTTTTGCACCTATGCCACTGTTCTTCCGTGATAGGGCCCGACGTGCTTTCTTTAAGGAATTTATTCTTGCTTCCGGCATTATGGACAACTATCTGCGTCGTGATGCAGTGGAGAAGTTTCTTACAGATTATGAACAAGTTGCAGAGAAGGAGGGTGGTTGGTTCTGGCATAGGCAGAACAAGGCTTTGCAATATTTCAATCTGTTGACGCTTGTTGTGTGGTGGGAAGAGTTTGTGGAAGGCCATGAGGTGAAATTCTGAAAATATGATTGAAAGCATGAAAGTTTCCATTATTGTTCCGGTTTATAATGTTGCCAAGTACATAGAACGGTGTTTGTTGTCCGTGTTGGACCAGACTTGGCAGGATTTGGAAGTCATTCTTGTGAATGACTGCACTCCGGACAACTCTATGGAGATAGCCAGACGGGTGGTGGCTTCGCATCCGCGCGGAACGGTGGTGAGATGTCTGGAACATGAAGAGAACAGAGGGCTTTCTGCTGCAAGAAACACCGGTATTTCAGCGTCTGTTGGCGATTATCTGTACTTCTTGGATAGCGACGACTATATTTCAGCGAATGCAATAGAGCTTTTGGCGGATGCAGCGGTGCAGAAGCGACCGGATTTTGTGATAGGCAATTACGAGGTGACCGGCGCCAGACGTTGGGCTCCTCCTTTATCATTAGGCACCGGGTTTTATGAAGGGAATGCTCTTGTACTTTCCACTTATGTGCAGGGAAAATGGTATGTCATGGCATGGAACAAGCTGGTGAGTCGTCCCCTCGTTTTGCAGCATAAACTCTACTTCCAGGAGGGCATTGTACACGAGGATGATTTATGGTCATTTAAGTTGGCATGTATGTCTCAAAGTATGTATGTCGTCAATGAGACCACTTACTATTATTCCATGCAGCCAGATTCCATCATGCGAGCGCCGTCTATGCGTAATTTGGAATGTCGTGTGCTGGTGCTTGGTTATATCTACGACTTTATCCGGTCTTCCCGGTGTTTGCAGGATAACCGGCTGATATATATATACTTTGAGAGTCTGAAGGCGAAATATTTTGACCGTATTCTGTATTTCACGAAAGACACATCCTTTCATTATCAGAGTTATTTGGTATTCAGGAACAAAAAGTATGCGTCTTTGTTGGAGATGACGGGCCTGCGTCCCGAATGGAAGCTGATGCTGCAGAACATCCATTATGTGCTTCCTACGTATGCCGGCTATCTGTATTTTAAGGCTTTTGTAAAGTCAGCCTACTATTTGTTGGTGTTGTCTATAAAAATGAAGGCAGTGTTTCATGCAAAATGAGCGAATATGAATAATCTTCCGGAAATATCCGTTATAGTACCCGTTTATAAGGTAGAAGAGTACTTGCCCCAGTGCATTGACAGTATTCTTGCACAGACCTTTACGGATTTTGAGCTGTTGCTGGTAGATGACGGGAGCCCTGACCGTTGTGGGGAGATTTGTGAAGAGTATGCCGGGAAGGATACGAGGATACGGGTGTTCCATCAGGCTAATGCAGGATTGAGCTGTGCCCGGAATACTGGTTTGATGAATGCTCGTGGAAGATATGTAACCTTTATTGATTCAGATGATTATGTAAAGCCTTGTTATCTTGAAAGGCTGTACGGTGCATTGCCTGCCGATAAAACGAAGGAGGGAGTAATAGTCGGTTCTCTTGATGCGTATCTGCCAAATGGGGACTTTCAAACGTTTCACGTTCCCGAACAAGATATAGCTTCGGAACAGATGTATCTTATATTGACAGACTTGATAGACAAGCGTGTTGCGTACGCAGGCAGCAAGCTATACGACCATCGGATTATCAAGCAATACCGGGTGGGCTTTGTTCCTTTTGTTTCCGGACTGGAAGATATGCTGTTTATGTTGGACTACCTGATGTATGCGGATTTTATGGTTATTCGTGATTACAATAATTACGTTTATAGAGTAGGGTATTCTGTAGATGTGTTGTCTGTGCGTATAAACAGCTTTCCGGCAGAATATGCAGCATTCTCCAATTTTTTGGAAAGGGTCTATGTGTATCAAAAGAAATTTAATTTGGAGGATAGCTCACTGGATAGAACATGGAATTCATTGACTGTCTTTTTCCATAAAGTGATTTTGGCCATCTATAAACCAGAGCATAAGTATACCCGGCAGGAACGGTTGTCTTTTTTACATCAAGTCCTTTTATCAGACAAAGAATGGATAAGACGATTTTTTCTTCCACAGTATAAAGCGGATGTGTTGGGCAAATTCTTGCTTTGCAGGGTGGGGGCATCGGCTTTTGATGGGTGGATGCGTTTCTTGTCAGGTATAAAATTCAAGAAAATGTTTGGAGCGAAATAACGGAGGGCATTATGAATATCTTGTTTATACATCCTGTCATGTTCCATCCCCAACGGGGAGGGATTGAAAGAGTAAGTGACCTTTTGTGCCGTGAATTCATAAGACGGGGACACCATGTTCTTTGTTTACATAGTGTGCGGGATGAAAGCCGCATGGATTATGCATATCCTGCATCCTCTTATTTTTTCCCATATCAGGTTCGGGAAGTAGAAAAGAACGGGTTGTTTTTCCGTAGTTTCCTGCAAGAGCACCGTATTGATATGGTCATAGACCAGGACCCGCAGACTTATTATACATTATATTCCTTCTCTAAAACCTTGCGGGACGTGTATATTATTTCCGTGATACATTATAATCCTCTTGGCATATATCATCATTTGGGAGAGTTCGTAATGTGGGTATCAGGAAAAAACACAATCATGGGAAAAATCAGAAAGGTGGCCCGTATCCTCAAAATTCCCATGCTTAAGTATGATTACAAGCGTACATTACAATCAGATTATGGAGGCATTTTTCGATATACAGATGCATTATGTTTACTTTCCTTGAAATTTCTTCCTGATTTGTGGCAGATATATTCAAAAGATTTGAGCCGGGTGATTGCCATCCCCAATCCGAATACATATCCTGCTCAAGAAAATACAGATTTTCTCAAGAAGAAGCAGATATTGTATGTAGGCCGGATAGAGTGGCGCCAGAAGCGTGTAGGACGGCTGATTGATATCTGGAAGCGTATATATAAAAAATTTCCCGATTGGGAGTTGGTCATTGTGGGAGACGGGCCGATAAGGCAGACATTGGAACAGAAAGCCTTAAAGATGGAACGGGTTGTTTTCACCGGTTGGCAAGACCCTGAACCATTTTACCGGGATGCAAGCATCCTATGTCTGACGAGTGACTTTGAAGGGTGGGGAATGGTATTGACCGAAGCCATGACATTCGGGGCGGTTCCGGTGGCGTTCAATTCGTATGCAGCTATCACAGATATTATTGATGATGGGAAGAACGGATTGTTGGTTCCTCCGTTCTCGCATAAGGAGTTTGCCCGGAAGTTGGGCTCATTGATGAAAGATGAAGAACTGCGCAGGGAGATGTCAAAAAATTGTGTGCAGTATGTGAGGCGCTTTGACATACAGAATGTGGCGGACGAGTGGGAAAATGCCTTTGACCGACTGAAATCAACAGCTCGTCAATGATGCCTTTTCAGTATCCGGTGAGCGAATGCACGTATGCCCGGAGTGAAAAGATAGAGCAACGAGCAGGTCAATATCCCATAAGTGGAAATCAGAATCATTCCATAGAGAATCCAATGTGTAAAAGAGCTTTCCGGTGTAAAGTCATTGCTTGGATAGAGATGGTAGCATACTATTCCCGGCAGCAGTATAATCAGCAGATGCTTGATGTAGCCCATCCAATAGTGAAGAACGGGTATTTTGAATCCTTGCGAATAAAGAAAGTAAGGTTTCCAAATGACTATGATGAGAAATAGGCTGGTTATGTTGCCCATCAAAATTCCCGGCAGTCCCCAAAAATGTCCGGCAATGATGGCAACAGTCAGGTTGATGATTACTTCCGCAATGGGAGCCCAAGTATCTTGAAATAAACCATACCCATAGGTAAATTGGTCTATGGCACCTCGGGTGTAGCTGATGAACGAGTTGATGATAATCAGATACAGAATATGTTGGGGCAATACGTATTCACTTCCCAGCCATAATGAAATAAAAGCGCCGGTCAGTCGAATCAGGGCAAATGAAATGGTTCCGGCTATCAAGAAACGGATACCCATCAACTCCCAGAATACTTGCTGGATACGTTTGGAATCACCTTCGGCTATCAGGTTACCTACTCCTGCATTGGTACTCCCTAATAGGTTGCTGATAAATATACTTATCTTATCAATAATGAGCGTATAGTTCCCATAGTAAGCCACAGTTTTGAGTGAGACGAAGGCATATACCAGGAAGGGAGTGGTTTGGAACTGTACGAAACTGCCCAGTTTATGGACAAAGAGCTGTTTGGTATACCGGGTTACTTCCGGATATTTCTTGAAAAGCAGCTTTCCTTGTTTCACTTCGCTTTTCAGCCAAGGGTATACCTGGTTGACTTTCCAGTTCAGGATAATGGAATAGACAATGCCCAGCAGAAGTTCCAGGCTAATCCATAGGTAATAGTTGCCCGTATAATAGACTAATCCCATTTGCAGACAAGTCTTTATCAGTACGGCACTTTGAAAATAGGCTGTCACTACATAGTTCTTCTGGTCTGCTCCCAAAAGGGTTTGCTTGTAATTGGCAAAATATCCTATTAGTGAAGTGGTCAGATACGAGAAAAATGCAAAATAGATGACGCCTAAATCAAAGACATTATTGGGGAATATCAAGGGCAGGAAGCATGCCAAGGCACATCCTGCACTTAGAATGATAAAACCGATACGGCGGTAGATGAAACCGAAAACGGAAATTATTTCATTGATTTTCTTTTCATCGTGTTCAAAGAGGGGTTTATACAGAACGTAGCCGATGGCTGTGCTGATACCCAATTCTGCAAGGTTCAGAAAACCCAAGAGATTGTTCAGTGTACCTATCAGCCCCATAAAGTCTGCGCCCAATGCATCCAGAAAGATTTTTCTGGAAAAAAATGATAGGGCTAAACTCAGGAAATAAAAAATGAGATTAACCCGCGCATTGAGCAATGATTTTTTAAGGCGTGACTCCTGAGGCATAAGTTTTTTGTTATTACCAGCAAAAGTACACAAAAAAATAGTATGCTCCCTTTTTTTGTGTATTTTTGTAGGTAAATGGTTGAATAATGAATTTATGGAGAAATGGCTGAGTTTTATTGTTCCGGTATACAATGTGGAAGATTATCTGTCTGAATGTGTAGATAGCTTGTTGAATCAGGATGTTCCGTCAGAGCTATATGAGATAATACTCTATGATGACGGGTCTACTGACGGAAGTCTGCGGATAGCACAGAAATATGGGGCTGATTATGCTAATATCCGTGTTTTTACCCATCTTAATTCCGGAGCGGCTGAAACTCGGAATGAAGCCATTGAAAAGGCGGTCGGCAAATACATCTGGTTTGTTGACAGCGATGATTTCATTGCTCCCGGCTTGTTGTCTCGTTTTTATGAGAAGACCCGCGAAAGCCATTTGGACATGCTGATATTCAATAATGTGGCTTTTGAAGACGGCAAATGCAGGCGTTTTGTCGGATTTGACGTACCTGAATCACCGATAAAGACGGGGATAGAGCTCTATCAGGATTTCTATTACAATCCGGTACTGACCAATCGCTTGATACTCCGTGACCTGCTGATAAAGCACCGTTTGCGTTATATTCCAGGGAATAAGGCAGAGGATTGTGTGCTGAATCCTCTTTGTTTTTATCATGCCAATGCTGTCTGTTCACTTCCGGTCGATGCTTATTATTATCGGATGCGTAGTCAGTCGGTGTCTCATCATGTTGATAATCAGAAAAGAATTATAGAGTCTTTATTGGAAGGGCTCGAAAACCACAGTGACTATGTGAAAGAACATCCGGCCCCTGATTTCTGGATGAGGGTTTGTGTACACGATATACGACGGGTACACATTTGGCTGGATACAGCTTGTGATAATAGAAAAGAGAAAGGCGAGTTCATTGGCCGGGAGAGATTGGCTCTAAGGTCGGCGTTAGAGCGATTGCCTTTCCGGTTGTCCATTGATTATGCTGTCTTATGTCTGGCTTCGCTTTCCCCTCTGTTGATACTGGATGTGCAACGTTTTTTACGTACAATGAAACGATGGATAAAAAGATGAATACTCTTCCGCTTATAACGCTGGGCATACCTATTTATAATGCTGCGGGTCTTATAGAGCGTACATTATTGTCTGCCCTTAACCAAACGTATCCGAACATTGAATTTATTTTTGTCGATGATAAAGGGGATAGTATGGATATAGTTCGCAGGGTAGCCGGGGAACATCCACGCGGAAGTGCTGTCCGTATTATCGACCAAGTGGTCAATCAGGGTACGGGGGCGGCACGTAATACCATTGTCGAGAAGGCGACGGGGGAATATCTGTTTACAATGGATTGCGACGATGTGCTTATACCGGAGTGCATTGAATTGCTGTATAATAAGATGCAGGAACATCCAGTGGATTTTGTGGCGGCATCCTTCGTCCGGCGTGATTTGGAAGGAAAAGTGTATCCCGGTGGATGCCAGTACGAGGATACTCTAATTACTGATGGAGATTATGCAGTGGCTAAATATCGTTACGGACGGGGGCAGAATATCTTTGTAGCTACTTGGAACAAGCTTTATCGGACGGATTTTCTGCGCAAAAATGAGGTTCGTTGTATTCCTCATTATCTGATTGATGACCCTTGGTTTACGTATCAAGTGATATTGCGGGCCCGTTCTTGCCGCTTGTTGCCGGATTGTACACTGTTCTTTACTTATAATCCTCAATCGGTCACCAGTTTGAAAGAGCTGCAAGGGTATTCAGAGTTTTTGACAGAACAATATATTGGTACGCAGTTGTTGAAGTCTGGGTATATACACTCTTTGACCGGCGAGTCTTTCTATAACGGACTGATGTTGGACATCATGAAAATGAGCCTTTATCATGCCAACCGGGTATATGCTTCTGCATGTATTTCGCCGGAGAAGAAGCGGCAATATCTGGAAAATCTTTTATCCCGCCATTTTTCTTATCCGTCACATTGGCATTTGGATAAAAATTTGATGAAGCTGCTTCCTTTTCTTCTGTTCTATATGATGCCTATGGCCGCTAAAAAGTGGTTGGTTGGCTTCATGGTCAATATAAATCTGAAGGATAAGGTGAAGCGCTGGCTTCATTTTTAGCAAGTGGCATTGTTGTTCATCTATTAATAGACGGATTCACTGTCCTTTATCGGCATGTAGTAGGGAACCAGATATTTGATGAATCCTTCGGCCACTTCCTTGTTGGGGAATCCCAGCCGATAGATGTTGAATTCTTCGTCATATTCCTTTATCGTGAGGTAGCCGCTTTGGTAAATCACGGCAATGGGATTATCCTTGAACGACTCCACGTCTGTCAGTGTCTCTGCAGTCACTCCTTCACTCGTAAGGTCGGGCAGACAGAAGTTGTTGTCTTTCAGCAGTTTCACAAGGTAGGTGGGGGTGCCGGTCTCGAACCAGTAGCTGCCGAACTCCAGGGAACGGAAGGTATTCAGCAGGCTGAAGGGGTTATACAGATTGGTTCCGTTCTGGCGGAAGCGGTAGCCGTCGTACCGTTCTTTCAGTCGCAGGCAGACCTCGTCGTAGGTGATACCGTAGTTTTCGGCTATCTGGTGCAGCGGTTCTTCAAAATAGGTGTGTATCTCCTTGTCGGTCATTCCGCAGAGCGTCTGGAACTGTCGGTCCATGGAGAGGTCTATCAGGTTGTTCAGGTCGCTGAACACACTGACTTTTCCGAATTTCGTCACTCCCGTCAGGAAGCCGAAACGGATATACCGGTCCTGCGTTTTCATTACGGAGTAGAAGGCTTTGAGTGTGTTGCGATATTCATTTTGCAGCTCTTCGTCACCAATGGCTTGGAGCATGGGTTTGTCGTATTCGTCCACGAGGATGACCACGCGCTGGCCGGTCTGCTCGTAGGCGCGGCGGATGATTCCCTTGAAACGCAGTTCGGGGTTGACTTCGCTGGGGACAGTTCCGTAGATGTTTTCCCACTGGCAGAGGGTATCGTTCAATACATTGATAAGGCTGTTCTTTTCATCGTATTTGCTTGTGTTCAAATCCAAATGCAGTACCGGATATTTCGTCCATTCTTTTTCAAGCTGTTCTATTTCCAGTCCCTTGAATAGTTCCTGCTGTCCGTTGAAGTAGGCTTCCAGTGTGCTGATGAGCAGACTCTTTCCGAATCTCCGTGGGCGGCTTAGGAAGTAGTAGTTACTTGTATTGACCAATTGGTGAATCAATGCAGTTTTGTCTACATAGGTGTACTCACCAAGACGGATTTTCTCAAAACTCTGTATTCCAATAGGGTACTTCATACGGCTGAATTTTTTTTGATGCGCTTTTTGCTTAATCAAAACAAATGTATGAATAAAAAATGAGGTGGCAAAGCTTTTGTCATGCTTTGTCACCTCCCTTTTCTTGGTTACCACTTCTCTTTTTTCACCTCAAAACACGGGCATTGTTTCGTCCATTCCATCGGTTCCACCTCTCCGTTGTTGTCCAGGTCGGGGCTGAGGTCGCGATGTCCCGCCACTTTTGCTTCCGGATAGTCCATCAGCAAAGCGCTGACCAGTACGCGGAGCGAGTGGCGCTGCCATTCCGTGCGTGTGTCTTTGGGATTCCCATAGTGGTCCAATCCGCCTTCGTAGGCGATTCCGATAGAGTGGGCATTGTAGCCGTGGGCGTGGGCGCCGGCCCTCTCGACCGGGCGTGTGGTCAGGATTTGTCCGTCACGGCGGATGTAGAAATGATAGCCCGTGCCATCAAATCCACGTCGGCGGTGCGCGGCTTCCAGAGCTTGCCCGGTAAAGGGACGGTCCTCGCACGTGGCGCTGCAATGTATCACAATCAAATCAATTTTTCTCATTTCTTTCTACTGTTTGCCTTTGGGGGCTGTTCGCTAAAGGGGACCACCGCTGTTCATGGCGTGTGCGCTGAATGCACCCAAAAGTGCCGAAGCTACAGCGATGATTACTTTCAGAATCTTGTCCCAGGCTGATGATTTTGTACTCATGATGTTTGATGTTTAATCCTTAATCCCTCTTTTTTATCCCAGCGGATTCTCCCCCTGGTCTCCGTCGGAACCTCCGCCATCGGGATTATTGCCGCCGGAACCTCCGCCGGTACTATCCTTGTCGGCAGTTACAAGCTCAAAGATGAGGTTGTTTGCTCCACCTTTGGTGGTGGCGTTGCTGTCGTTCACCAGCCGCAGGGTGTTGGCTACCTTGAAGCGGATATTGACGCGTTCGATGTTTTTCACGGTGCAGTCTTTGGCCAGTTCGGTGGCACGGCATTTAAAGGTGGTGTGGAAGATGCCGAAGCCGTCCAGACGGACACTGTTGCCGTCCGTCAGCGTCTGGCGCATCTGTCGTACGATGGCTTTGCCTACGTGCTCCACGTCTTCGGCCGACATGGCTCCCAGTGCTTCAATGTCTTGCGCGATACGGGCAAGGTCGAAGATTTTGGCATCTTGGGGCTTGCGTTTCAGGGTGTAGACCATGGGGGAGCTACTGTCCCCGATTTTCTTGTGGCGCTGTGTGCGCACTACTAATGCTGTTGACATGATGTTTGATGTTTAATGGTTAATGTTTCATTCCGAAAGGGGAAAGGAGGTGTCTCCGCGGCGATGGCCTCTGCTCCGTTTCGTTGATACAAAGATAGGACATGGGGCAGGGAGGAAGGGAGGTTGGGGGAGGTAGGAGGAGGTTGGGAGAGGATAAGGGAGGTTATTGTTTCTTTTGTTTTGGATTTGTGACAAATAGGAGGTATATTTGTATTCGCATAGATGTGCGTAAACTGAATAAAAAGATATGGAATATGTTGGAAAACAGTAATCAGGATATGTGCTGTTTTAGCTCGTTTTGATGAAGTGCGTGAAGTGGTGGTATATGCCAATCTTGAAAACGAGGCATTGCGTGAGCATATAGACAGAGTGGGGGTGAGGATTTATGTGAAAAGGGGGGGAACCTTCTAAGAAGGCTCCCCGAAGACATTAATCATAAGCTGCACTTGTGCGGGCGTGTACCGTCGGCAATAAGGGTTCATGCCCGTGGCAAGCAGGCGTTGTTCCAGCCCCGGGGCGGTGCGTATCCATTCGTTCAGCCGGTTGACGGCAGTCTGCTGGGCAATGCCCGGAAGGTAGTACATGGCCAGTTCGCCTTTCCCGTAACTGCGGACGGGGAAGCGAGGCTCTGCAAAGGAATCATTCTGTTTCATCATATTCTTTAAAGTTCAGGTTGTATGTTTTCTTTAATAGGGATAACACGTGATTGCACAGTTTGCACATGCTTGCACCTATTCTCTTCTTTCCGTCTTGTAAAGATACGGATTTTTACTCGAATAACCTGCCTTGTTCTTCATTATTTTTCAACCAATTCTCATTGTCGAACTGCGTGTTCACCGGTCCCAGTTGCTCTCCTTGGGGGGTGTGGATGACGTCTTCCTCGCAGGGCCAGTAGCGTCCGTTCAGGTGGTTGTAGACGAACTTGGCTTCGGTGTGGGCACTGCCCAAGTGTTTGAAACGGACCTTCTCGATGTAGATGGTGGCTATCTGCTTCGTGTCGTTGCGGTCTACCACGAGGCAGAAGTCGGACATGTTGGCGAAGTTGGCAGAGCCGTTGATGTCGTTCATCTCGACACGGCGCCGGGTGCCGTCCTTTTCGTTGCGGTTCACCTTGCGGGGGTGGGCCACGAGGATGACGAGGCACTGGTTGCGGGTGGCGAAGCGTCCCAGCTTGTTCAGCGTGTCGGTGATGTAGTCCATTTCCGTCTGCCCCGGTTCCAGACGTTGTTCCAGGCGGTTCATGGGGTCGATGACGAGGATGCGCACCCCTTTGCGGCGCACCACCTGGCGGGCTTTCTCCAGGATGTGGTCGATGCCGTAGCTCCCGTCGTCGGGCAGGATGTGCGACACGTTGCGGTCCAGCCAGCCCACTGCCTGCCCGTAGACGGCTTCCGTCATGCCCGGTCCGGGGGTGAAGCGGTGGCCGGTCAGCTTCTCCGCCAGCTTGTGCAGATGGTAGGCGATGGGCATGTTTTCGGGGCTGAAGAAGGCGATTTTCCACTCGTGGCGCAGGCAGAGGCGCAGCACCAGCTCGTCGGTGAATTCGGACTTGCCGTCGCCGGGGCGTCCGGTCATCACCAGCAGGCGGCGGGGCTCGAAGGTGCAGTGTTCGTCGAAGTTGTCCCAGCCGGTGTCGGCACCCCGCTGCAGGCCGTTCTCGTAGAGGGAGCGCAGGTCGTCGCGGCAGTCTTCGGCGGTGAAGATGCCTTCCAGGGGCACTTCTTCGGCTTGCTCGATGCAGATGCGGAGGCTTTCGGCGCCGTATTTCACCAGATGCTCGTTGGCATCCTTGCAGCCCTCGCCGAAGTGCACGATGCGGCAGCGTTCCACTCCGATGCGGCGCGTGAGTTCCTGCCGGAGCGACTGCCCTGCCGGGTCCTCGTCTACGGCGATGTAGAGGGCCTGCTTGTCTTCGAAGTGCGACTCCACGAAGCGGTCCAGCCACGTGAGGTTGCTCTGGGCGCCGGCGGGCACGGAAATGACGTCCTTGCGTCCGGCGGCGATGATGGCTGCCGCGTCGAACTCGCCTTCGGTGATGATGCACTCCGGGGTGCCGAGGATGCTGTCCACGTTGTAGGGGATGAGTTCGGCGCCCTTCACCATCATGAAGTGTTTCAGGGCGCTGCGGTACTTGGTGTTGACGAGTGTCCCGTTCTCGAAGTAGTTGAAGCAGATGCAGTTCTCCTCCTGGTTGCTTTCCGGCAGGCGCACCGTCTCTTCGGTGATGCGCAGGGTACGCAGCAGTTCCTGCGGCAGGCAGCGGACGGTGGTCCAGTAGCGTTCCAAGCTCTCGGAGAGTTGCATCCGGGCAGGGTCGAAGGTGGGGCGGCGGAAGTGCTGGGGCGGTGCGGCGGGCTTCCGGTGCATGTCGCGGCGCTGCTGCTTGAGGCGTTCTTCGGCATCGTCGGGCACGTAGAGCTTGTAGCCGCAGTGGTGGCAGTAGCACAGGCCTTTGTCCAGGTCTACGGAGAGTGACTTGTTGCCTTTGTGTCCGCGGGTGTCGTTACATTGCGGGCAGATGATCTTGATTTTGCCGCTGATGCGGCCGCGGGTATCAATGCCGTGTTGATGGAAATTTCTCATATAGGTTTGCTTTAGTAGTTTTCTGATAATTTTTTAGACGCAGATTTTAGTTTCAGGGCAGCCTGAGGGGTTGAAATGCCACACTTAGCGGGTTGAAATGCCACACTTCACGGGGGTAAATGCCACACTTGGGACGTGCTGAGGTGTGGCATTCGGAACGTTGACATGTGGCATTCGGAACGCTGACGTGTGGCATTCCGGGTGCCGGAGTGTGGCGTTTCAGCCGGGTTTCTGTTTCGGCTTTTTCGATGACGGCGGCGGGGTTTGCGACGTCCACGAACGGGTCGTTTCGTTCCAGAAGGCGGTATTGTCCGGTCGGGGTGGCGCTTCGTCGGGGATGGGGCAGCCCAGGTAGGTGCGCCGTCCGTCCACAAGCAGCTCGTAGCGGTAGGGGTCGGGAGGTGCGGCGGCGGACTGCTGCTTTTCGAGGCCCTGCAACAGCATATGCAGCTCCTGCGAGGTGCGCTGGCCGGCCCTTACGAAGTTGACGAAATATTGTCGGGTGTCTTTCATGTTCAGCAGCACATTGCCGTTGTCGTGCAGTATGACGTGCTGCCTGAATACCTCCACAGCCTCTTTGATGTGCGTCTTCAGCAAACTGCCATAGCCGCTGTGCATGCAGGCCACGTCCAGCCAGGCACTTTCTTCGGTGAGTTTGTCTATCAGCGTATGCCAGGGTTCGATGGGAGCGGGTGTTGTTTGGGGTGATGAAAGTGCACCGGCAGCAGCAGCTTCTTTTTCTTCTGTTGTTGCTGTTGTTGTTTTATTAATATCTATAGTCTTCTTATTAGTATTTGTGGCGTTTTTAGCTAAATACTTGTTGTTTAGTGTATTGCTTGACAAATCAGACTGTTTTTTGCTTTTATTCCTCGATACTTTTTGCTGTTTTTCGTCATTTTTTGCTTTGGAATCCGGCTTTTCCTGAGTAGTTTTTTCCGTTTTTTCGCCTTTTTTGTGTAGGGGATTCAACTCTTTGGGCATAAAGTATCCGTCTTCTTCCAGTTCAAAAAGGTCGTATTCCAGGATGATTTTCTTAAGGTAGCATAAGGTGATTTTCTTGCTGTCGCAGTAGGCACGGAGATAATCCAGTTGCGCGCGCGGTTCTGGCAAGATTGACAGTTTTTCGATGATAATCCAGTAGGCACCCAGTCCTCTGAGTCCTTCGTTGTCTACCAAGTGTTTCATTCTGGGGTCGAACATTGACATTAAGGAGTGTTGGAAATAAAAATTCTTTTTCATATATATTTTTTTAGAGGGGAAAAGTAGTGCGTAAAGCGGGGCTGCTTGTTGTGGCGACGGCGTTTTCCGTAGTATTTTTCTCTTTGTTTGGTGATGCAAAGGTAGGGATAATAGGATAAGCCTGCAAATGGACTTTTGTAGGCTTAATGTATGTTTGGGCGTGTCCAGAAGCTATTGTATGGGTGTTCTGGCCTTCGTCTGGGGAACTGAAGCCTACAATGGAGAAATATGTGTTTTTTTATAGAAAGTAGCCGGTGGAGCTCGCTCTTTAGGCGGCCTTCTACTTGTTACATTCGTAAACATTTGACTCACAGTGGCTATTACTCTCCGGACTTTGTTTTGTGCATACGTGTCATCTGCCTTATGTGGGCCAGACTGCGCAGTTCGCTTTGGGAGAAAGACGATTTTCCTTCCAACAAGCCGCCAATTGCCTCTGCAATGATTTCTAACTGATCCAATAATGGATTTCTACTGTGTGCAGTATTCTTTTCGATGCTTACTGCGTTTTGACCTCCGCTTTGGAGGGTCAAGGTTGTTTTTTTATGTTCATTATTAGTTAAAAAATATCTTGGCAAAGATACTTAATTATTGGTATTCTACCATTTACTATACGAAAAAGAAAAGTGCACGAAAAAAATGGGGGAGAATTTGTAAAACATCTATAAATCATTAACTTTGTACATGATTATTTAAATCAAATGGAAAAAAATATTTTGCAATCAAGAGTTATAGATGTACTGCGGTTTCCTATGATTGTTGGAGTCGTTCTGTGGCATTCTTTTTTTGAAGGTATTATGGGATTGGATATTCCGGATTCAGGGATACCGATATATCATACTACTTCTTTTTTTATATCACGTATTTTGGCTTCAGTGGCAGTTCCTTTATTTTTTTTTATTTCAGGGTATCTCTTTTTCTTTCGCACTGCCTTTTCTGTTGATGTCTATAAAAAGAAGCTAAAGTCAAGGATTAAAACCTTATTAATACCATATTTGTTTTGGAACTTTGTAGTACTTGTGGGACATTGGATTGTTACAGTTTTATCACCGGTACAATTGACATCAGGTGCTTATAAACAAGTGAGCGATTATACTGTTTGTGATTATCTGATTAGTTTTTGGAATATTAATGGAATGCCGGTAAATGGAGCTTTATGGTTTATACGTGATTTAATGGTCATGTTGGCCTTTTCTCCATTAGTATACTGGTGTCTTCGTTATTTTCGTTGGTATATATTGGTAGTGCTTGGTTGTATTTGGCTGGTAGGGGGAACTTTGGAGATTCCAAGAATGGATGCTGTCTTTTTCTTTTTTGTGGGAGCATGGTTTAGTATTACCGGACGTAACTTTGTTGCTGACTTTAAATCTTTTTTTCCTTGGGGAGTAGCCTTGTACTTTCTTTTTGCTATAGGTACAATTGGCGTAAGAGGAGCAGATGGATTTCTATATGTAGCCAATGCCGGCATATTATTGGGCATTGTATCGATTATAGCTTTGACTGCTTACTTTGTGGAACGGGAAAGATGGAAATCTTCTTATTTTTTGATAAGCTCTTGTTTTTTAGTGTATGCATGTCACCAGCTTCCCTTGAATATGTTCGTCCGTATTCTGTTTAAGTTTATGTCTCCCGTTTCAGATTGGCAATTTATGCTTATTTATATTGTTAGCCCTTTGGTGATTATTCTTGTTAATCTTTTGTTATACGCTTCGTTGAAAAAACTTTTTCCACATTTTACAGCCATTATTACAGGTGGAAGAGGTTGAATGAGAGCTTAATTTGTTGCGCATCCTTATCATAAAACGCCGTAGCCACGGGAATGTTTCTCCCGACTTCAGGTTGTAGTACAACGATTTGGATTCATAAATCATCTGGAACGTTTCCGTACAGAGTACCGGTTTCTTGGTTAGGCGGTTGATTTCGACAGCTTGTGTCATGGAACTTTCTACAAACAGCATGTTGTCTGTGGATGAACCGTATTCTTTGGCTTTGAAGGAGGCGTGGCAATTCGCTCGTTGGCGTGCAGCCATATCCGGCAGGTTCAGCATGACGAGCTTATTGTATTTTACATGGTTCTTCTGGAGCCAGGCTTCCGTCTCCGGACGGTATTTCTCCAAGCGTGAAGTGACCAGTGTGCCGATGGTGACTTTGGGAATGAATAGCGGAGGAGCGTTCAGCAGGAAATGACGGTACTTCTCGCCGTCGTCGTTCTCTTCCGGAGTGGGGTCTGCGCAAAGCACGCCGTCAATGTCCATACACGTTTTTTGCAGGATGGAGTGGTTCATTATGTTCCATTGGAAGAAACGGGGATAATCGACTATTTCGAAAAAATAGTCTACGGAATGGGAGTGTAGTGGGACTGCATAAATGACGCAATATTGGATGTTGTATAAATGTTCTATGTCCTTCAGGAGCTCGCGGCATTTCTTCATGGCTTTTCCCGTGGCTATGCTATCATCCACAACCAATACATTATGTATATTGTTCATGTTGAAAGTTTTCCCCCGTTCTCCGGTCTGATAGATATGCCCGTTGCGGAAAGAGTCTATGTCCGTGACCGGCAGGTTCAGGTAGAGCGCCAGCAGGTTGGCGGGAAACATGCCACTGCGGGGCACGCCGACAATGAGGTCGAAATCCCGTGGCAGAATGCTGAGATGTTGCAGGATGCAATGGTTTAGGTCGTCTATGTTACGATAGTTCATGTAGCTTTCTCCTTCAAAAAATTATCGATTATGTCGTATATTTTCTTTACACTGTGCCCCCAGCTGTGGGTCTCGGCAAAGGCTATGCGCTGTTTGGCAAGTTCTTCGTCATCGGCTTCGGTCACAGCACGGTCTATGGCCGAAAGCCATTCTTCCGGGGTGGTGGCCAGGTGCGTGTGATTTGCGAATATGTGGCGCATGGTGTGGGTACTGGTTGCGACAGTGGGTTTACCCATAGCCAGGTATTCGTCTATTTTCAATGGATAGTTACCGTCGGTAATGTCGTTCACCATTTGCGGGTTGATACAGACATCGTAGGCTGTGATGTAAGCGGGCAACTCGTCCACCTTTTTCTGCCCGGTGAAATACACATTTTTCAGGCTGTGGATGTGGTGTTGGCGAAAACCGTCGTCCTCCGGTCCGGTGAACACAAAATTGTAATCGGGACGCTGGCTTATTATTTGATAGAGCAGGTCTCCGTCAAGGCGGGTACTGTTTATCGTACCCATATATCCGATGATAGGGCGTGGAATGTCTTGCATGTCACCGGGTGTTTCGTATTTCTTGGCCGGATTGTACAGCTTTAGGTTTACGCCGGTTTCGATGGGGTAGGTATGGGGATTGTAGGCTTGCAACTCTGCGGCAAAACGGGTGGAGTTTGCCAGAACAAGGTCGGCCGAAGCAGCCAGTTCCGGTTCAAGACGGGTGCCGTGCCTGCGCCAGTAGGCTTCGCCTATGACGTAGTCGCGCCGGTAATAGATGCTAACAGACGGATGGATATACTCCTTCAGATAGCGGCTGCGGTAAATGTCTGTATCGATGAGGTGGATGTAATTTTTGAAGTCGAGCGCGGCAGCCTGCTCTACAATCCATCGGGCTATGCGGGCATTGTTTTTTCTGTTGACGATATTGAAAAGCGGTGCAGGCAGGAAGTTGGCCGAGAACAACATGAAAGGACAGTCCAGCACCCACATGTTGGCGTTGATTTGCCGGAGCGGTGAAGTCTCTCCCTTGATGACAGCCATGCGCCGGATGTAGGACGGAGATTGTCTGTTCCCTCTCAGCCGGATGGAAATGTCCATCGGAGTGTTGATGTAGAGCACTCGGTTCTGCTTTGAAATTTCCAATGCAGTATTCTTGATGGTACTACCTATTTCGATGTCCCATGTTTGCAGGCTGGTGATGATGAAGTCTCTCATGATGTTTGCCGGTTACTGGTGAATACAGTGATATATCTTTACATATTCTTCTGCAGTGTGTTTCCAGGAGAACAGTTTTACACGTTCCAGACTGTAATTTACTTGTTGCTGATAGAGTGTCGCATCATTTTCCAGGCGTAGCAAGGCATCTGCTATTTTTTGCGGTTCTTGAGGGTCGACTAAAATGGCACCTTTACCGGCTACTTCGGGCATTGCCGAAACGTTGCCCGTCACTACGGGAGTGCCGCAAGCCATAGCCTCCAGTATCGGAATCCCGAAACTTTCACGCAAGGAAGGATAGAGAAATGCAAATGCTGCATTATAAAGGGTTGCTAAATCTTTGTTGCCGATATATCCCGGATAATACAGATGTTCTTTTATCCCGGTGATTCCTTCTTGCTGAAGAAGCTGGTCGATATATTCTTCTTTTAAATCGGCAATGAGAAGGGGGCGTTTCGTTTGGGATGCTTTCAGATACAACGCGTATGCTTTCAGGGTACGTGCCGCATTCTTTTTGGGGTCTGTATTTCCAAGAAAGAAAAGAAAGTCTGGGTGCGGTATGTATTTCTGCACAATACTCTCATCGGGTGTTTCCTGCATCGTAAAGTAAGCGCTGTAGCCGTTGTAAACGGCTTTAATGACTTCTTTGGGAAGTTGCAGCGCTTCGCGTATGCGGGTACACTCGAACTGAGAAACTGTAATAATATTTCTTGCTTTCTTCAGGATGCGGGGAACAATCAGGCGACGGTAATGCCATCCCATTTCCTGATAGAAGGAAGGACTGCGATGCTGACGCGGCTCCAAATAGATAATGTCATGAAGCGTCAGCACCAAAGGGACGGGACACCATAACGGGGCTGTATTCGATGTACAATGCAGCAAGTCCGCTTTCAGTTTCCTGACGGCCTGGGGCAATGCTATCTGCTCCCACAAAGGATAAGTAGGGCAGCGAAGCTCAATGATATGGAGGTTTTCCGATTCTTCCAGGCACCAGTCCTCCCCCGGAGCAACGAATACGTAATATTCATTACCGTCTTTCCGCTTTTGCAGTTCTTTCAGTGTCTCCAGGATGACAAAGTCCATGCCATGCTTGTCTTTGCGGAAAATGCGTTGGGCTTCGATGGCGATTCTCATTTTGCTGCCTTTCTTTTCTTTTTCCGTTTAAAGATTCTTGTGATGTGGCTCATGGAAGAGGTGACTACCAATATGGGCAGAGACCAGAAAGCGCTCCGGAATTTGCGGCTGATTTCCCCTTCGGGCATGGCCATCAAAAAAGTGATGAATAAAACGGCTAAAAGTGCATACCATTTTGTAGCAAGCGGCCACTCCAGAAACGTCATTGCCACGGCACATATCGTGATATATAAGATGAGCAGGAAACGGGATGGAAGTAGCCATTGGAATAATTTTTCGCATAAATCCCACTTTCCTTGTAAGAATGCTATCGGAAATTGTTGCAATGCCAGTATGGAGCTGCGATACTGTGAGCCCAACCAGCGCTGGCGTTCTTTGCTGTACCCCGATGTATCGTCCGTCTTTTTGCAATAGCAGACTATTTCTTCCATGTATTCGGTATATATGTTTTCCTTCAGAAGTTCCATTTCTGTAGCTTTGGCCAAATCGCTTCCTGATAATCTGGGAGCGATTTCCTGGAACATCTCAAAATCAAACATCATGCCCGAACCGATGAGGGCGGAGGAGAATCCCAGTGCCGTATGTGCCTTGCGGAAGAGGTGGTTGTTGATTTCTTCGCTGGTGGCGTTTAATACGGCGATGTTGGTATTCAGGTTTTCCGTCATGCGGTGGGCTTGGATGGCATCACATCCGGAGTAGTAGGCATTGTTGAAAAGCTCTAATGCGTTAGGAACAACTTTGTTGTCTGAATTGAATATGGTGATGGCATCGTACTCATGAGGAGAATAGCGCTCCATGACCTGCTGTATGGCATATATCTTTGTGCAATGTTCTTTATCGGGCACGACAATGTTGACCGGCATCTGGAGCAGCGTAACCAAATCTTCTTCGGACAGTTGTGTGGCAGCCACTGCGATGTCGTATTTTTCTCTCGGATACGTCTGCGTGTCAAGGAAATGATTGATGGACTCTATCACTTCCTTGCCGTTTTTCAGCACAACAAAGAGGACCAGGAACCGATGTCGCTTGGGGGACGGTGGATAGGGATTCTTGTATTTCCGCAAGGAGGCCAATGCATAGATAAACAAGTAGGCTACGGGGATGGCCAGCAATAAGAAAAGAACCGCGTCTGTCATTTGCAAGGCATTGTTGTTCTCGTCCATCCACCAGTCGGGATTGAATATGGAAAAAATGTCGTTCATATATGTTTTCTATTTAATATTTTCTATTTCTTTTTCATTTTTTGTTGGGTCAGCAGTTGGTCGATATGCTCCCCGTTAATCAGGACTGACAAAAATAAAATGATTATAAATCCTGTAGGGAATTGAAAGAAAAAGGCATTTCCATAGGCACTTATCATTAGTCCGAAAATACCGCAAGCAATGGCCGTGAGTATTCCACGTAGCTCGTTATTCTTAATCCGAAACATGATAAGATAGCAACCTCTTAACAATGTACAGACATATATGGTAAGAAAAAGCACTAATCCTACAATGCCGGTTTCCATCCATATCTTGACATAAAAAGAATCATGGGGAATGAGTGTTGTGAGACGGGAACCATATTTTCTGGCTTCTACCCCTCCCAAACCAAGTCCTTCTCCGAAAGGTTTGTATTTTAGATATTCAGCCAATCTTTTTTGGTTTTCTTTGCGGACAATGTATGAGGCGTCTTCTGTAGGTCTGAAAGCTGTACGCATGCGTCTGATGGAAGTGTTGCTTTCACCGATATAGGTATGGGCGAAAAAGACATAAAAAAACAATCCGAAGAAGACTGTAGCTCCCATGAGCTTGATATTTTTACTGAGGAAAGTTAACAATATGATTCCTCCGATGGGGACAAACAGTGCACCGCGGGTTCCGGAAATGAACAAGGCATATATGGAACAGACGGCAATAATTGCATAATAGATTCTTATGGAACGTTCTTTTATGAAGATAGCCGAGATACCGAACAGAATGGCGGCAAAGCCCATGTTGGAACCGAAATTTCCGGCATCTGTGAAAAAGGAAAAATATCGGGTGACATCGGATAAAAGGTGTGTCTTGTACATTTCCGTTTCAATCAGCATGGTTGTTTCTGTCTCATCAAAACCTGCATATTTCTGGTAAACAGCTTTGGCTACGGCTGTCAATGTGAATATGGACAGAAAAAGCATAATGACGCGCAACCGCTTGTAGGAGGTCATTGTTAAAACGCCAATTAATGACATGACAAGGGTACTGTATATGATTCCACGGGAGTAAATCCAAGCTTCCGTGAGAGCTGTTGGATTCATGATTTCAGCCGCAGTATATATGGCCCATATGCAACCTCCGAACGTCAGAATGTTTTTGGTGTATTTCCATGCAATCTTACCTTGTTGGTGATAGGAATATATCAGGAGCGTCACAAGCAGGGTGACGGTTGCGACATCATACCAGACACTCAACCCACTGCCCTGCGTGTATCTGTACCAGGGAATGAAAAAGTAATTGAATGTGAATAGGAAACATACACCGGCAAAAGGGTTTCTTAATGCTTGTATTGCTATTATCAGGAAGAAAGGGGAAAGGCAAACGTATGCAGTGATATCCCAAGTACTGAATAATATGCTATAGATGAGTGCACCCAGTCCGATGATGAACACTAATAATGTTACCGCCAAGGGAGATATGCTATGTCCTTTGATATCCGTTTGCATTTATTTGACAGCTGCTGATTTTGATGTTAAACCTAATTGTGCCAACCGGCTGAAGAAGCTGTGAACCGGGGTGTGAGGAGGCAATTCTCCGGTGAAGCTTTCAACCACTTCGCGGTCTGCATTGTTGAGATACATAAATAGAGGAGTTCCTTCCAATTCTTCCTTTAACGGTTTCAACCGGGTGTCGTCATCTCTGCCCCACAATCGGGCGGCGTTGGCTATCAGCAAATTGAAATCTGCTTTTTTCAATACCGACATAGGTAGAGTTGCGGTACTGACAGCAGGATATTCCACTAAAATGATGTCCGGTATTTCTTCTGCTTCATTCAGAACCCAGAAGTCAGACAATTCTTGAGCTTGTACATATCCCTTGTTTTGGGTATCGAAATCGTGGTCATATTTTACAAGGCGCACTTTTATCCCCTCAGTTTCCCAGTAATCAATGAAATATTTGGCAAGGAATGATTTTCCTTCACGTTTCTCCATGCTGAGCAGGTTTATGACAGTAGGACGGTCCGGGTGCAGGTAGTTGTTCAATTGCCGGCAACTATAGGCAGCGGCAAGCCGGTTACAGGCCTTGAGGAATCCACGATACTTCAAGTTGCTTACACCGTTGAATGCTGCAATGACAGAGAGTCCGGTCAGGCGTTTGCTGCGGTCCGGGTCGCGGAGAGTGCGGTCTAACAATTCAATCAGCAGGAAGTAGCCGCTTATGAATATCATACTGCCGAAGAATGCGGCAAGGACGTAGATAATTCTTTTTCTGCCATTGTCTGTCAGCGGATACTCGGGGGATGCTATGACCTGCAGGTTGGCAGTTGTCATCTTGATATTCTGCAAACGGAGGTGTGCTTCGGCAAGGCCTCCTATTTGTCGGCGATAATTGTCTTCGGCAATGCCTACGGCACGTTCTTTCCGCTTGATTTGAGTGCCTACGGGTGAGAATTCCCGGTATTGGTCGATAATGTCCCGTTGGCGGTCAACCAATACTTTCACTTCAGCTTTGGCTTTCGCCTCATTGATGCATGCCGTCAGCCATTCTGTCACCATTTCTTGAATGCCTACCCCTTCCTTGGAGAAACCATACTCGTTTAAATTATCGGAGAGATGGCTTATCTTTTCTTCTGCCTTTTGCAGAGCGTCTTTTTCTCTTTGAAGTTTATCACTATTCTGCTGGCTCTGTTCTGTGGTGAATATTTCTTGCTCAAGAATACTTTGGTTCAGGGTACTAACTTTTTCCAGTTCTTGCAACAAATTAGTATTTGTGCGTATAATCTTGGCACGTATGTCCATTTTATTCTCTAACATCTGGCGTAAAGCCACTGCGCTTCCATAGTTTCGCTGCACTTCTTCCATACGGTCGTCCGTCGCATATTTGGTCAAAGCTAATGCCTTGGATTGCTCGTCGTAGTTGATGACTTGTTTTTGAACACTATAGTCTGTCAAATCATCTTCTTCTGCAGTAAGTGCTTTTTTGGCTATGCGCACTTGTTCTTCAAAATAGGCGATGGCACTGTTCGTGGCACTGAACCGGAGTTGCTCATAAGCCTTTAACAGTTCATCTTCCAATATCTTGAGGGTGTTTTGCGTAATACCGGGATCGGAGGAGGTATATACCAATTCTATCAGGTCGCTGGTACCCAGTCGTTTAATGGTGATTGTGCTTAATGCGCTATAACTGTAATAAGGGTAGGGACGGTTGAATATGGAATAGACAAAATTACTGCTGTTCTCTTTCCGGTAATTCATCAGATTATTTGTAGTTTTATCCAAAGAGGAACGGTCTACCAAAGCCAGCACTTCTTTAGGAAGGATTTGGACGAGCTGCCTATAATGTTTGGCTTGAATGTACATGTTGTCTTTCCACTCATCACCGTATACGAGGCTGGTTGCAAGCAGACGTACCGAAACCTTTGCCAAAGTGTTTTTGGACTTGCCTATATTAATGATATTGTCGAAGGTACTGTTGATATTGATAAGCTGGCTTCCGTCCAGATTGGTGCTGTTGGTTACACCTGCATATAGACTGCTGTTTACCGTATAACTGTATGGTAAAAACTGTGTAAAGTATATGACTAATGCTGTAACAAGGAGGCTTCCCCACAATAACCAATAACGGATGCGGTAAAAGAAGCTTGCCAAAAATTGTACTATATTCATAATTAGTTTTACTTGTCTGTTATAACTTTAACATTAGTCAGCATCTCTAACAATACGATTGAATTGTGTAAAGCTACGCGGCTTTGCTCATAATTAGTCACGGCACCGGTGCGGCGTGCACGTTCCAAAGAAAGTGCAATGATATCAATGGCTCCTTGTATGAAATTATTTTCAGATATTTTCATCTGTGCGTTATACAATGCAGCCGTTTCCGCTTTGGCCTTTATGGTAGCCAGTTGCTCGGTAACCGCATTGTAGGCTTCCAGAACTTTTAGCCTTCGCTCCTCCATAACTCCTTCCTGCGTGTACTGCAATTGCTCTATCTGATAGCGGTAGTCTTTCAGTTTCAGTGGTCGGTTGAACAAGTCTCCTAAGGTGATGCCGAAGCTGGCCCCGACATTGAAGTTGTGCTGGGCACTCGACATGGTTGTCTGGTACATAGGGGTGAACTCGTCACTGGCATTGCCTATGATATTGTAGCGTCCGTAAGAATAGTTACCGTTCAGTCTGATGTAGTTCCACCAACTCCTTTTTTCCAGGCGATATTGGTTCCTCACTTGCTCCACTTGGGACTGTGCTCTTTTTACTGACGCATTCTCTGTCACTGCATCAAGAAAGACAGATAGAGGGGGCAATTCTAATTTCTCAATATCTATTGATGTCTTCGGACTGATTAAACCCAATGTGTTGACTTCTATTTTTTTATCCTCCATCTTGAGTTGCTCCAATATCTTGATGCGCTCCTCCCGTGTCAACTCCTGCTGCGCAGCCACAGACAAAGGTACCCCCAACAATCCTAAAAGGATTACACTGTAAATGATGGACTTGATATATCTTTTTATCATCTCTAAAACCATATAATTCCTATTATCTTTTTATACATTCTCTTTTTGCACAAACGCCGTCAGCGTCTTGCACAGTATCTTCATGTCCAGCCAGAATGAGAATTCTTTGGCGTACTTAATGTCCAGTTGCTTGCGCTCTTCGGCCGACATCTTCCCGGCACCGCCTCGTTTCTCCACTTGCCACAGTCCCGTCAGTCCGGCAGGGGCCATGAAGCGCTCGATATATGCGTCGCTGGTCAGCAGCTCGGCTTCGTAGAGGGGGAGCGGGCGGTTGCCCACGATGCTCATGTCTCCTTTGAGGACGTTGAACAGCTGCGGCAGTTCGTCAATGCTGTACTTGCGGATGAAACGGCCTACGCGGGTGACGCGGGGATCATTCTCTATCTTGACAAACGTATTCTGTTTTTCTTGGGCCTTCTTTTTAAGGAAATCTTCTTCAGAGATGACAAAATCGTCCGAAATCAGCAGGGTAGCCTCTTCTTCGGAAGTGCCGGTCAGGTCGTCGAAGCGGATATCGGGCTGCTCGTCCGTAAGCTCTTCCTCTATCTTATATTGGTTGAGGGCGTTCAGCTCTTTCAGGCGCTTGTCGGCATTGGTGTACATGGAGCGGAACTTCAGGAAGTTGAATATCTGGTAGTTGCTGCCCACACGCTGGGACTTGTAAATCACTCTTCCCTTGCTTTCCACGCGGATGGCTATGGCTGTCGCGATGAGTATGGGAGACAGCACAATCAGTACGGCAACGGCAAAAAGGATGTCGAAGATACGCTTCCACACAGGCAGGTGGAAGGTGTTGAATATCTTACGGTGTGACTGGCTGAATTCCTGCAACTTATGCTCCTTGCGCAGTTGGAGGAATTTTGTCATTTGCTGGAGGCTCTCTTCGCTGGCCATAGGGGAAAGGGTGTTGTTGACACCTGCCTGCAGATAGAGCTTGCGGTGTTCCTTCTGCAGGCCTTCGGTGATGAGGATGATGTAGACACGGGGGAAGCGCTTGTGCAGGAAAGTGATGTTCTGGCTGTCCTTTTGAGGGGTGCTTTCTTCGTAAAGAATGGATGTGTTGTACCGTTCGCGGATACCGTCGATGACTTTCGCCGCTTTGTTGCAGGATGAAACAGCCATGAACATGCCTCCCGCAATTTTGCTCAAGTGGTCGATGGTGACGCGGTTGCTACCTATGTAGATATAATATAACATATCCATTGATTTTGTCGTTTAGAGAAATTTCTTGATACGGGCCTTCAGCTCCATAGGATTGAAAGGTTTCAGTATGAAATCCTCGGCTCCGGCTTCGAGCAGGTTGATGCGCTCGGTGGTACTTTCCTCACTGGAAAGCATCACAACCGGAATGTCCTTGAAAAGTGAATTGCCTTTCAGATATGCCAGGAATTCACTGCCGGTCATCTTGGGCATGCGTATGTCCGAAATGATGAGAGCGGGCTCGTTCCCTTCATTCAGCCATTCTATGGCCCTGACGGGATCTTCGAAATAAACCAGCTCATTCTCTTTCCCTAAATAGACCGAGAGTACCTTGCCTATGGCAGGTTTGTCATCTACAAATAATATTTGTTTCATTGTTTATGATAGTTGTTTGCTATATTTATCTATATACATTTTCTTCTACCGGGTGTTCGTACCATTCCGTATACTGGGTTCTGTCTTGGGCCCAATAGATGAATTCCGGATATGCGCTTGCCTCGGGGATATCAGTACGTGACACATTGATTGTTTCTTTGGGATAGCGGAAGCCATACGGCACGCAGATTGCCCACGTGTTGTTGCCTGCCAAGTCAAGATTCTCTTGCTGTATGGTTCCGGCGGCAGTGGCGCCATATCCCCAAAATTCGTAAAGATGGACTTCCATGCGTTGTTCCATGCTTTTATATTGATAACAGATGAAGAAGTCCAGATTGTCTTTTGAGAATGGGGGCTCTGTCCGGGTTTGGTCTGCCAGTTCAATAATGACTTCATAAGTGTACTTTTTGGCGGTTACTCCAATGCCGGTATTTACCATCTCACCCGGTTCAACTCCGAATACATTGTGCACCTCGCCTGCGATGGGGATTACGACACTCGGATCGGAATCTTCCATGTAAGTAACGTTATTGTACCTGAATTTGTTGTACGAGCTGTTGAATGACTCCTGGAAACGCGAATCGTCGCCTCCGGTCTTGACTTCCCGGATATCGGATTTATTGATTCCGGTAATCCGGAGCCCTACGCCCAACGGCTTGCTTGCTCCTGCTGCAGCAAGGGTCACGTCGAGCTGTATGCGCTTGATGTGGTTCGTCTTTTTCTCGCGGTGATAGTAGGTCTCCACGTCCAAGACCACGTCGTTGAAGTCATAGTCGCCTACCAACGGGAAGTTGTCTTCGAATACGTACGTATAGGAGACCGGGTCTGTAGGGGTTTCTGAGCCGGACTCGTCCGGAGTATTGCCTTCGCCCGTACAGTCTCCGGCAGGAATGGTGATGGGGGATTCTCCCCATTTGGATATGGTTCCTTCGGTGTTCTTGATGGCATCGAGGAATTTGGCTTCCCACCAGATATCCTCGGTGATATCATCGTCAATTTCTTTCACTTCATAATGAATGTTTCCCTGACTGGAGAAATTTCCTATATCTTCAATTTTATTGATTTTTACCAGTGCATATTCATTGTTTGGACCCATAAATTGTGCTTGTGACAATTCTGCTTCATCAAGTACGGTTATCATGGAGTTGTCACCCATCGTGATTTGGGTGTTGTAATTGTTGCTATGGTCCCCGAAATCCTCTATCTCTGCAGAAGAGGTGTCTCCCATGTTCAGTGTGCCTACAAATTCTTCCGCATATAGATAGCATCCGTTGTCTATAGTGATGTTGCTGTCGGTTTTCCCGATATAGGCTTTGCCCTGGTTGATGAATTTGCATCCGCTGTCGAAATTCATTTCATCGACACGCACGGTACCGCAATTATAGAATGCTCCTCCCTGGCTGACATGGAAATCATCTATTTCCATAGTGCCGGCATTGTAGTTGTAGCTGCCTCCGGATGCATTGGTCAATTCGATGTCGTTCCCTTTGATGGTTCCACCCGCGTAGACGATAAACCGGCTGGATTGCACTAAAGTGAAGGTGTGCTCGTCCGGTATCACGATTTCCCCTCCGTCAATCACATAGAATTCGAAGCCTCGTTCAACGGTCATGTTGTTTCCATTGGGTTCCCAGCTGCCTTCAATGATGATGATGGCCGGATTGTCACTTCCCATGCCGTCCTTGCTGATTTTATTCCTATATATATTGTCTTTGGAGATTTTGTAGGCTTTTCCGTTTTGAAAATCGGTATTCGGCCTTATTTCTTCGGCACTTGATAGCATTGCGGTGATTTCTGCCTCAGACTTTTCCGGTGAATAGGTCTCGATGCTGACACTGCGTGTCCATGCGGCACGTGTAGTTGTGGGGGAACTGCCGAAAGCGGCATGGAGCTGACCGTTTTGGATGGATACGTATTTTACTATGTTGCGGCTGTGTGCATCGGTGCGGCACACGAAAGCGCTCGTCAGCACAGAAGGGCAGTCCATGACGGTAGTAAATACTGTTGTATTATTGGCGGTGCCTTCTGCCAGCAGTTTGGCGGATGACCGGCTGATTAAGGGGTTCTTGTCGTAAATACGTATGGTGTAGTCGATGCCGGTATCTTCGGATACAGAAACATTGACCCGGACCTGCTGAGTCATTTTCCAATCCATAGCCGGGTCTATGTTCTTGACCGGAAACCTATCCTGATAGGCTGCTTTCACTTTTTCGGGGTTAAAAACATCGTCTTTACAACCCTGCAGCAGTATGCCTACTGTAAGAATAACAAGCGGCAGAAAGCGTTTGTATAGGGTATTTTCTCCCATATTTTACATTTGTTTTGCTTGATTGTAAGCAAAAGTACGTTTATTTAAACTAATAAGCTTTATTAATGGGGGATAAAAGCGTGTTGGTTAACGCTTTTTAACGATTTTGTATGGATAGATAATGCAAGTTTGTCTTGAAAATTATCAATATTACTAAATGCCCTCTGTATTGCCGCTTTACTAAATCTTGGTGATTTCTCCTGCCAGGTCGGAATTCATGCGGTGGCGGATTTCGGCTTGGTCCAGTCCATGCCCCAGGAGGAACATGAGTTTGGTGACGGCACATTCGGGGGTACTGTCATAGCCGCTGATGACACCTGCCTGGAGAAGTTGCAGACCGGTTTCGTAACGTCCCATCTCGACGGCGCCACTTTGGCATTGGGTGATGTTGACGATGACAATGCCACGTTCGCTGGCTTCTTTCAGCTGGCGGATGAACCATTCTTTCTGGGGGGCATTGCCGGAACCGAAGGTCTTGAGGACAACAGCTTTCAGGCCGGGAACATGAAGCACGGAGTTGATGATGCTTTCCTGGATGCCGGGAAAGAGGGTGAGCACTACGACATTGGTGTCGAAAAGGTAGTGCGGCTTCATGGGGCGTGACGGGTCGGGACGGTGGATGAGGTGCTCGTTATAACGGATATGGATGCCTGCCTTTGCCAGTGCGGGATAGTTGAAGGAGCGGAAAGCATTGAAATTCTCGGCATTGATTTTGGTGGTACGGTTGCCCCGCATCAGCTCGTTCTCGAAGAAGATGCACACTTCAGGGACGATAGGAGTACCGTCCGGATGCTTGGCTGCGGCTATTTCAATGGCGGTGATGAGGTTCTCTTTCCCGTCGGTGCGCAGGGTGCCGATGGGAAGCTGGGAACCGGTGAGGATGACCGGCTTGGAAAGGTTCTCGAGCATGAAACTGAGGGCGGAGGCTGTATAGGCCATCGTATCGGTACCGTGCAGGATGACGAAGCCGTCGAAATTGTCGTAGTTGTAGTTGATGATTTTTACAATCTTTGCCCAGAGGGAAGGCTCCATGTCGGAAGAGTCGATCGGTGGGTCGAACTGATAGGAAGAGATGCGGTAGTTGAAGCGCTTCAGTTCGGGAACATGCTGTAGCAGTTGGTCGAAGTTGAAGTTCTCAAGCGCACCGGTCTCGGGATTTTCTATCATTCCGATAGTTCCGCCAGTGTAAATCAATAGTACGGAAGGGCAATCGACTTTCATGATATTCGTATTAGAGCTTTTTTCGGGCACAAAGATAGTGAAATATGAGATGGGGAGAAAATAAAAGAGACAAGTCTTTGCAGATTTTGTCTCTTTTATTTTTTCATTGCGAAAAATATATTGTATGAAATTTGAATAAGCTCACTGTTTCAAATCTTCCTTCAACTGCCTGATAGCCTTTTCCGCATCTCCTTCCTTCTCGTTGAGCAGCGTGACGAAGCGGCTGCCGATGATGGCACCGGATGAGTGGGCGCAAGCGGCATCGAATGTCTGCTTGTTGCTGATGCCGAAGCCTACCATGCGTGGATTGCGGAGGTTCATATCCTCTATCTTCTTGAAGTAGGCTTGCTTCCGGGTGTCGAAGTCTTTTTGGGCACCGGTGGTAGCGGCACTGGACACCAGATAGATGAATCCGTCGGTGTGGGCGTCTATTTCGCGGACGCGGGCTTCGCTGGTTTCGGGGGTGATGAGCATGATGACACGGATGTCATACTTCGAGGCGATGGCTTTGTAACTCTCTTCGTAATCGCGGAAAGGGAGGTCGGGAATGATGACGCCATCGATGCCGCATTCCACGCACTTCTGGCAGAAGGCTTCGAAGCCGAACTGCATGATGGGATTGAGGTATCCCATAAGGACAAGCGGGATGCGGACATCGCGACGGATGTCGCGCAATTGTTCGAAAAGCAGGCGGAGGGACATGCCGTTGTGCAGGGCGCGGGTGGCAGCATTCTGGATGACAATGCCGTCGGCCATGGGGTCACTGAACGGAATTCCGATTTCAATCATGCTGACTCCGTTTCTTTCGAGGGCACGGATAACGTCGGCAGTACCGTCGAGGTTGGGACAGCCTGCACAAAAGTAAATGGACAGCAGATTCTTGGGGCTGTCCTGGAAAAGTTGGTTAATGCGGTTCAACATACTATTTCTATTTACAATTTTACAATTTACAATTTACTATTTGGCTGCGCAATATATGCTGCATGGTACGATTTACAATTTTACAATTTTACAATTTTACAATTTACTATTTACTATTTACCATGTACAATGTACAATTTGCCATGTGGCGTATATTGCGCAGCCAAATAGTAAATAGTAAATCGTCAAATCGTACCTCCCTTGAGTTCTTTCAGGAAGTTTGAGATGCGTTCCACATCCTTTATTCCCGGTGCCGTCTCGAAACGGCTGTTGATGTCGATACCTGCGAAATAGGGATGGCGGAACTCCCGGAGGGCTTTTACGCTGTAGGGGTTGATGCCACCGCTGAGCAGGAACGGGGTGGGACCGTTGTAACGGTGCAGGAGGTTCCAGTCAAACTGGTTGCCGGAACCGCCGTACTGCGGGGTCTTGGTGTCGAAGAGGTAATAGTCGCACAGACCATTGTAGGCAGATACGGAAAGCAGGTCCTTGGGCAGCAAGATGGAGAAAGCCTTGATGAGGTGCAGGCCTGCATTGCGCAGGGAACGGCAGTACTCGGGAGCTTCATTGCCATGCAGCTGGATGTAGTCCAGGCCGAAACGGTCGGTATACATCAGGATGTTTTCCTTACTTTCGTTGACAAAGACGCCGACACGCTTGGCGCAGGCTGGCAGATACCCGGGCATCTGGCACAGACAACGGGGAGATTTTGGGTAGAAGATGAAACCAATCATATCTACACCTTGCAGTTCTACATTGCGGATGTTTTCTGCTTCGGTCATTCCGCATACTTTGATGAGAGGAGACATTTTATTTACGATTTACAATTTACTATTTACAATTTGGCTGCGCGATGTAACGCTGTATGAGAGACTTTTGTATTTACAATTATCAACTTTCAACTTTTAATTATCAATTAAGAGACTGTCTTGGATGAACTCTTTCAGGGTTTCGCCCGGATTGGCTGTTTTCATGAAGGTTTCGCCGATGAGGAAACCGCGGAAGCCGGCGGCACGCAGGCGGCAGATGGTTTCGGGGTCGGAGATGCCGCTTTCGGAAACAAGGAGCGGGGATGCCGGTCCGTGGGTGGCTTCGCGCAGTTGCCGGGCTATCCGGAAGGAGTTTTCTACATCGGTGACGAAGGAGCCGAGGTTGCGGTTGTTGACACCCACCATGTCGACCTCCTTATTTATATAGGAGAGTTCCGAAGGGCTGTGGATTTCGAGCAATACCTCCAGCCCGAGTTCGTGGGCTTGGGCGGTGAGGGTGCTGCACTGCTCCGGACTGAGGCAGGCGGCAATGAGCAGTACGGCGTCGGCACCTACGATGCAGGCTTGCAGAAGCTGGTACTCGTCGATGATGAAGTCCTTGCGCAGAATGGGGATGCGGACGAGCGGACGGGCCGTGCGGATGTCGCGCAGCGTACCGCCGAAGAACTTCTCATCCGTCAGGATGGAGAGGGCGGCGGCGCCGGCGGCTTCGTAGGAGGCGGGTATTTCCTCTGCTTGGGCAGCCTCGTTTATCCAGCCTTTAGAGGGTGAACGGCGTTTGAACTCGGAGATGATTCCTGTAGAAGAAGCGGCAAGGGCCTGCTTCATGCTGCGGTGGTGGGCCGCATTCTCCCGGATGATGATTCCGGCCTGCTCCTGCAACTGTTCCGGAGAGACGGTCTGCTTCTGCAGTTCAATCTCTGTTTGCTTATGGGCGATGATTTCGGACAGTATATCTTTCATTGCTTCATTTATTAATCTCGATAAATTTTTTCAGTGTCGCCAGCGCCCGTCCGCTATCCAGTGATTCGCGTGCGATGGCGATGCACTCTTCAATCTCTTTCTGCGGCTCCATCACCTGGATGGCAAAGGCGGCGTTGACAATGACGCATTGCGTTTGTGCAGGTGTGGCATGCCCCGTAAGGATATTGTCGAAGATGCGGGCGGCATCTTCCTTGCATGCGCCGCCGAAGAGTTCTTCGGGACGGGCATCCTTGAAGCCGAGAGCCTGCGGACGGTAGATGCGCTCGTAGTTGCGGGTCATCACCTTGAACTCGTCCGTTAGGGAGATTTCGTCGTAGCTGTCGAGGCTGTTGACCACGGCAAAGTCAATGCCGAGTTTATAGAATACGTTGGTGTATAGGCGCATCTGCGAGAGGTCTGCCACACCGAGCAGCTGGTATGCCGGACAGCATGGATTCACCAACGGGCCGAGCAGATTGAACAAGGTGCGTACTCCCAGCGTCTTGCGTACGGGACCGACAAACTTCATCGCCGGATTGAAAAGCTGGGCATGAAGGTAGGCGATGTTGCACTCCTCCATGCTGCGTTTCAGCGTGTCGGGGTTGTTGGTGAAGCGTACGCCGTGCTGCTCGATGACATTGCTGGCTCCGCTCACGGAAGTGGCTCCGTAGTTGCCGTGCTTGGCAACCTTGTAGCCGGCTCCCGCCACTACGAAGCAAGCGCAGGTGGAGATGTTGAAGGTGTTCTTTCCGTCGCCGCCCGTACCTACAATGTCGATGGGGCGATAGGGAGCGAAGTCGATGGGAAGGCGTGTCTCCATCAGTGCTTCGCGGAAACCGATAAGCTCGTCCACAGTGATGCTCCGCATCTGGAAGGCAGTGAGCAAGGCTGCTATCTGCGCCTCAGGATACATTTCCTTGGTGATGTTGAGGAGGATTTGTTTGGTCTCCTCCGACGTGAGCTCTTCGTGGTTGAAGAGACGGGTGAGTATTGCTTTCATCTTTTTATTTACGATTTGACGATTGAATTTACTCTTTTTCTGAAGTGCCTCATTTGAAAAGCCAGTTTTTTACGATTGTTTTTCCGTCGGGTGTCAGTACCGATTCAGGATGGAACTGGATGCCGTGTATGTCATATTCCCGATGTTTCAGCGCCATGATTTGTCCTTCGGGGCTGATGGCGGTAATGGCAAGTTCGTCGGGAAACTCCTTCGTATCCACTACCCAGGAGTGGTATCGTCCGACGGGAATCCTATTGGGTAAACCGCAGAAGATATAGTCTTCTTCGAGAGAAATACCTTCATAATCCTTTCCCCCTAATCCTTCATCCCTTGTCCCTAGTCTTTCCTCCTTCCTCCTTATCTCCGTCTGTACCCCATGGAACACCTCTTCCAGATTGACCAGCTTTCCACCGAACGCTTGTCCGATGGCTTGTTCGCCCAGACAGACACCGAGTATGGGTTTCCGTCCGGCATAGGTGCGGATGACATCCAGCAACAGTCCGGCTTCCTCGGGGACACCGGGGCCGGGTGAGAGGATGATTTTATCGTATGGCTCCAATTCTTCGAGCCGGAATTTATCGTTGCGCAGCACATCCGTTTCTGCGCCAAGCTCTTTCACCAGATGGGCAAGGTTGTAGGTGAAGGAGTCGTAATTGTCTATGATAACTGTTTTCATCTTTTGTATTTACAATCTATTTTATTTACTATTTGACGATTTACGATGTACGATTTGGCTGCGCAATGTACGCCGCATGGCAAATCGTACATCGTAAATCGTCAAATCGTACATGAACTCACATTTTTTCTGCCATCTCAATCGCCTTTTTCAGTGCGCCGAGCTTGTTGTTCACCTCTTGCAGTTCGTACTCGTCGTTGCTCTTGGCTACGATGCCGCCGCCTGCCTGGAACCAGAGGACACCGTTGCGGCTGACAAAAGTACGAATCGTAATCGCCTGGTTCAGCGAGCCGTTCAGTCCGATGAAACCGATGCAGCCGCCGTAGGCTCCACGGTTGTGCGGTTCCAGCTGGCTGATGAGTTGCATGGCGCGTACCTTGGGGGCGCCGCTCAGGGTACCGGCAGGGAAGGTGTCGATGAAGGCCTTGACGGGGTCGGCCTCTTCGCGGAGCGTTCCGCTGACACGGCTGACGAGGTGGATGACATGGCTGTAATACTGCATCTCCTTATAGAAGTCCACCTTTACATCGTGGCAGTTGCGGGAGAGGTCGTTGCGGGCAAGGTCCACCAGCATCACGTGTTCGGCGTTCTCTTTGGGGTCGTCGTGCAGGTACCGGGCATTGAGGGCGTCCTGCTCTGCATCGCCGGTGCGCTTCGTGGTTCCGGCAATGGGGTCGATATAGGCATGGCGGCCTTCGATGCGGCAATGGGTTTCGGGAGACGAGCCGAAAATGCGGAAGCCCCCGAAGTCGAAATAGAACAGATAGGGAGAAGGGTTGATGCTGCGCAGGGCACGGTAGAGCTTGAAGTCATCGCCCGTGAAACGCTGCTCGAACCGGCGGGAGAGGACTATCTGGAAAACGTCGCCGCGCAGACAGTGGGCGATGCCGCGGCGGATATTCGCCTTGTGCTCCTCGTCCGTAAGTGGGGAGGTGGTGGGGCCGATGGCGCGGAAATCGTAGGCGGTGTAGTTGCGGTTATGGATGGCCTTCTGCACCTGGTCCAGTTCGCTGGTCTCGCCGGGCGCCAGCATCTCGAGAAGCAGCATCTCATTCTTGAAGTCGTTGAAGACGATGAGGTACTTATATAATATGTACAGCATGTCCGGCGCATCGTTGGTAGCTTCGCGGCTGTCCTTCACGGGGATATTCTCGAAGTAGCGGACAGCATTGAAGGAGGTGTATCCGTAGAGTCCGCAGTAATTGCTGTATTCGCCCTCCACGCGGAAGCGGGCGCGGAAATCGTTCAAGGCATTCTCCACCCGGTATGTATCGGTTATGGGATGCTCTTCGCGGCTGTCGTCCGGCAGGCGGAAGATAGCCGTGCCGTGGTCTATGCTGACACTTGCCAGCGGACACAGAGCGATGAACGAGCGGTTGTTCTCACTGCCATGATAGTCGGAACTCTCCATAAGTGCGCTCTGCGGAAAGATGTCACGCACCTTCAGATACGTGCTCACCGGCGTATGCAAGTCACCGAGCATGGTGCGGCTGATTGTTTTATAATCATATTGTTTCATTGTATCTTGTATTTTATTTCATTGTATCTCGTATTTTCAAATAACTCATCACTTATAACTCATCACTCATCACTCAAATACGTCTCTATATCCTTATCCCCCCGTCCCGACACCGTCAGCACCACCACGTCCGTCGGCTTGAACCTCATCTTCTCCAGCGCACCCAGTGCGTGGGCACTTTCCAATGCGGGGATGATGCCTTCGAGCCGGGTCAGTTCGTAGGCGGCGCGGATGGCTTCGTCGTCGTTGACGGCGAGGACGATGGCACGCTTCTGCTTGGCAAGGTTGGCGTGCATGGGGCCGATGCCCGGATAGTCCAGTCCGGCAGAGATGGAATAGGGCTCTTCTATCTGTCCGTCCTCGTTCTGGATGACGTAGGTGCGCGAGCCGTGGATGATGCCCATCTTGCCGAGGGCGATGGTGGCGGCTGTCATTCCCGTTTCAATGCCTTTTCCTCCGGCTTCGGCGAGGACGATTTGCACGTGCGGGTCGTTGACGTAGTGATAGATGGTGCCGGCTGCATTGCTTCCTCCACCTACGCAGGCGATGAGGTAATCGGGGCAGCTACGTCCTTCATGCTCAAGAAGTTGTTTCCTGATTTCTTCGCTGATGACGGACTGCAGGCGTGCCACCATGTCGGGGTACGGATGCGGGCCGACGGTGGAACCTATCACGTAGTAGGTGTCTGAGAGATGGCAGCACCAGTCGCGGATGGCTTCGTTGGTGGCGTCCTTCAACGTCATATTACCACTGGTGACGGGAACGACGGTGGCGCCGAGCATCTTCATCTTCTCCACATTGACGCGCTGGCGCTCTACGTCGGTCTTACCCATGTAGACGATGCATTCCATGTTCATCAAGGCGCAGACGGTGGCTGTGGCCACACCGTGCTGTCCGGCTCCGGTTTCGGCGATGATGCGGCGCTTGCCCATGCGGCGTGCCAGCAATACCTGCCCGATGCTGTTGTTGATTTTGTGGGCACCGGTATGGTTCAGGTCTTCACGCTTGAGGTAAATCCGGCAACCGTACTTCTCGGACAAGCGGTGTGCCAAGTAGAGTGGGGAAGGGCGTCCCACGTAGTCGCGCAGCAACTGGTCGTATTCACGCTTGAAGTCCTCACTTTGCAGCACCTTGAGGTAGGTGTTCTGCAACTCTTCTACACATTTGTGGAGGATTTCGGGAACGTATGCCCCGCCGAACTCTCCGTAATAACCTTCTTTGTCAACTAAGAAATTCATCATGTTATTTACTATTTGACGATTTACTATTTACTATTTCAGAAATCAAAACGCATTATTGCTTAAACGAAAAAAGCCCCGTCGCTTGGTGCGACAGGGCTCTTTTTGTTTTTTACTATATATTACATATATACATACGAGCGCTGCTCCCTTACGACTGTCGGAGTTGTAACGGGTGCCACCACCAATATGTATTTACTAACATTGTTTTCATTGACTTTTTTGTTTTATCGGGGGCAAAGACAGTGCAAACCGAATGTATAATAAAATGAACTTGTTCATTTTTTATGCTGAGGTGCAGCCTGTCTTCGTTTTCGCGACAAATATAAGCACTTTGTTTTAACTGCCAAAATAAATATGACTTTTTTTCTGGATAAGAACATTTTTCTTGAAATATTGTTCTTATAAGTGTAGTAAAAACGAATATTCATTCAAAAAAAGAAAGGAACAAACTATGAATAGAAAACATTTAGTTGCCATAGGCGTGGTTATTGCTGTACTGTTGTTATTATACTGGCTCTTTGTGGCCGAAGATATGAATGCCTGGCTGAATGTAAACTGATTTTTCGGGATTTTCGTGTGGAGTTATTCGGATAAAGATGTATCTTCGCAAAAAAACATAGACTCATGAAAGGATTAAGTTATTCATTTTTGCGTGCTATATGTGCACTGGTTATCGGTTTGGTGCTGGTGATGTTTCCCGACCAAGCCGGTGATTACTTTGTGATTACGATAGGTGTCATTTTCCTGGTGCCTTCGCTCATCAGCATCATAGGCTACTTTGCACAGAGCACGGAGATGCGCCGCCGCTTCCCTATCGAGGGAGTAGGCAGCCTGCTGTTTGGCTTGTGGCTGATTATCATGCCCGGTTTCTTTGCCGATTTGCTGACATTTGTATTGGGATTTATCTTGGTGATGGGAGGAGTGCAACAGATTGCTTCGCTTTCCGCTGCCCGTCGCTGGATGCCGGTACCGGGAGGTTTTTATGTGGTTCCGGTATTGATTCTGCTTGCCGGCTTGGTTGCGCTGTTCAATCCTACGGGAGTACGCTCCACGGCATTTATTATTATCGGCATCAGCAGTCTGGTCTATGCGGCTTCGGAACTGCTGAACTGGTTCAAGTTTACGCGTCGCCGTCCCAAAGCATCGGGTACAAAGGACTCCTCTTCAAGAGAAATCAATAACATTGAAGATGCTGAAATCGTAGAATAAAAAAACGGACCATGCGTTGGTTGTAAACAGATGGTCTGTTTACCCTGAACGCATGGTCTGTTGGCATTGAATAGATGGTCTGTTTCAATCAAGCGGACCATCTGTCTTTTTATTCTTGCAGCCACTTGTTTATCAGTGAAATGGCTTCTTGCTTTTGAACGTCGGGCAGTGTACCGATGCGTGCCCGATGGCTTCCTCCGGGCTCTACGAATACATGGATGTTTTTCTTTCCTTTCAGCCAGGTCACTCCGGCAGCTGTCCACGGGTCGTTCTGTCCGTAGATGAATATCATCTTCGGGTCATTCTCTTTCAGGAACTTCGTGATTTTCTTGCTTAGGGTCTTGTCGAAGGGCATGTCTTTCAGCTCTTCGGGAAGCATCAGGCGATGCAGGTAATCCTTACTCGATTGGATGGAAAGATACTTCTTGAAAGGCTTCGTATCGTAGCCATAATAGCCCAGTTCGCGGGCGGCCTGTACGAAGAACGAGGCTGTGGGACTGTCGGCAATGAAGTAGTCGGGATTACTGATGTCGAGCAGATGGGCAAATATCTCATCGTCCGAGGCCGTGGTGGCAGGGATGCTGCTGACGGGAGTTCCCCACTGCCAAAGGGCAAAAGAATACTCCAGCACACAATAGTCGTATATCTCTTCAACGGGTGCACGGAACTTGAGTCCTTTTTCATCGCAATATTTCTCAAAGCGGGGGAGCAGTGCGGCTTTCCGTTTCAACACTTCCAACTGGAAGTCCTCAATCCGTTTGCGGTCCTCCGGAGTAGACACTTTCCTGAGGAAAGGCTCGTGGCGTCCGTCTTCTGCCCCGTAGCAGAGCGGAGCTACATAAGGCACGGAAATATCCACGTCGTCCGGATAGAACGTGCGGTAGAGCAGGGTAGTCTGTCCGCCCTTGCTGATGCCGGTCGCAATCCATTTGCCGGGATAGATGCTTTTAAAGGCGTTGCGGACGGCGTGGAGGTCGTCGGCAGAATTCTCGGCGGTGAGGTATTGCCAGTCTTTAGGCTCAGGGGTGGATTCCAGGAAATAACGGTATTCCACAAAAATCATGTTGGCATCGAGCAGCTCGGAAAGTTCCTCGCGATACTTGGGGTTGAGGGCATAGGCGGCTCCATAGCCTTCGGTTACAATCACCGTGGGACGGTCGAAGCCGACGTGGGAGACAATTACACGTTGGTGGAAACTGCCCTTTTCGGGATGACGGTGGTCCAACGGCTGGGTGAAATAGGTTACATACTTCTCGGAGAACCGGGTAGACTCCAACGGACGGGTTTCCGTAATGGTGGAAATCCGACCCAGTTTTTGCTGCAGATCGGTTTGTGCCGGGGCAGCAGCCGAAACGAACAGCAAGGCAAACAGTAGGAACGCTGCATAGCAATTACGTAAATTCTTCATGATGACAGGATTGTTTTATCTGACGGGCAAAGATAGGTTATTTCCGGCTTACCGCCAACTGTTGGCATGGACGAAAAAAGAGAGAGAACTGCCTCGCGGCACCTCTCCCCCCTGCAAACTTAAAACAACCAACAAAAGAATGAGATAGGGATTAAGGATTCATCCTTCATTTTTCATCTTATAAACAGTAACTCGCGATATTTGGGCAACGTCCACATCTGATTGTCGACGATGAGTTCCAGCTTGTCGATGTGGTAACGGATTTCCTCCATCATCGGTACGATGTTGTCGTGGTAGGCGATGGCTTTTTCACGTTCACTCTCAATTTTGTTGGCCACTTTGCGCGCCTCGATCATGGCATCCACATGCTCCTTGATGAAGGCGGTACGGTCGGCAATCTCTTCGATGAGTTCCAGATTCTTGGCAGACAGTTTTGCAGCCTTCTCTGCGGGGAACAGGTCTTTCATCTTGTAGACATTGTCAATCAAATCCGACTGATACTGTGTAGCTACGGGAATAATGTGGTTCATGGCCAAATCTCCGAGCACACGGGCTTCAATCTGTATTTTCTTGGTGTACATTTCCCATTTCACCTCGTTGCGGGCTTCCAGTTCCTTCTTCGTCATGACGCCGATGGACTCGAACATCCGGATGCTCTCCGGTTTCAGGTAGTTGTCGAAGATGACGGGGACACTTGTCTCGCAATCCAGACCACGACGGGCAGCTTCAGCTTTCCATTCGTCACTGTAACCGTTTCCATCGAAGTGGATGGGTTTGCAAATCTTGATGTACTTGCGGATAACTTCGAGGATGGCGGAGATTTTCGGCTCGCCCTTTTCAATCAGTTCGTCCACATCTTTCTTGAATTCCGTCAACTGCTCGGCAAGGGCGGAGTTCAGCGCAATCATGGCACTGGCGCAGTTGGCCTCGGAACCCACGGCGCGGAACTCGAAGCGGTTGCCGGTGAAGGCGAACGGGCTGGTGCGGTTGCGGTCGGTATTGTCTATCATCAGTTCCGGAATCTGCGGGATGTCCAGCTTCATGCCTTGCTTGCCGCTGAGGCTGACGAGGTCGTCCTTGGTGCTCTCTTCGATGTGTTCCAGCACCTGGCTCAACTGCTTGCCCAGGAAGGAAGAGATGATGGCCGGAGGCGCTTCGTTGGCACCCAGCCGGTGGGCGTTCGTCGCACTGGAGATGGAGGCTTTCAGCAATCCGTTGTGACGGTATACGGCCATCAGCGTATTCACTACGAAGGTGATGAAACGCAGGTTCTCTTCGGGCAGTTTGCCGGGTGCGTGGAGCAGGATACCGGTGTCCGTACCCAGCGACCAGTTATTATGCTTGCCGCTACCGTTGACACCCTTGAAGGGCTTTTCGTGCAGCAGTACGCGGAAACCGTGGTTACGTGCCACTTTACGCATCAAGGCCATGATGAGCATGTTGTGGTCTACCGCCAGGTTGCATTCCTCGAAGACGGGAGCCAGCTCGAACTGGTTGGGAGCCACTTCGTTGTGACGGGTCTTGACGGGGATGCCGAGTTTCAGCGCTTCGATTTCCAGCTCCTTCATGAAAGCGGCCACACGGCTGGGGATGGCCCCGAAGTAGTGGTCTTCCAACTGCTGGTTCTTGGCGCTGTCATGGCCCATCAGCGTGCGTCCGGTCATCAGCAGGTCGGGGCGTGCGGCGTACAACCCTTCGTCAACCAGAAAATATTCCTGCTCCCAGCCCAGATAGGCAACCACTTTCTTTACTTCCGGATTGAAATAGTGGCATACGTCGACGGCAGCCTTGTCTACGGCACGCAGGGCTTTCAGCAACGGTGCCTTGTAGTCCAGAGACTCACCGGTATAGGCGATGAAAATAGTCGGGATGCAGAGCGTGTCGTCTACGATGAATGCCGGGGAGGAGGGGTCCCATGCCGAGTAGCCACGTGCCTCGAACGTATTGCGGATACCGCCGTTCGGGAAACTGGAAGCGTCCGGTTCCTGCTGCACGAGCAGTTTGCCGGTGAATTCCTCCATCACGCCGCCTTTGCCGTCGTGTTCCACAAAAGCATCGTGCTTTTCGGCAGTACCTTCGGTCAGCGGATGAAACCAGTGCGTATAGTGGGTCGCCCCCATTTCAACCGCCCATTTCTTCATACCTGCGGCAACCTCGTCGGCTATGCTGCGGTCCAGCGGAGCTCCGTTGTCAATCACATCCGTCAGTTTGGCATACACCTTGCTCGGCAGATAGCGGAACATCTTCTCCTTGTTGAATACATACTTGGCAAAATACTCTGACGGACGTTCCGCCGGGACTGCCACTGCAACGGGTTTCTTCTTAAACGCCGTTTCTACTACTCTGAATCTCAATTTTGACATAATACCTTAGAGTTGTAATTGTTGGTTTAATAAAATATGAAATCATTATGCACCGTAGGCAGACTCGCCGTGTTCGTAAATGTCGAGTCCTTCTTCCTCCACACGTTTGGAAACGCGGAGGCCGTGGATTTTGTCGAGTCCTTTGAAGATGATGAATCCCATGCCTGCTGCCCATGCGCCTACTACGAGTGCACCGAATACCTGCGCTCCGAGAAAGCTCCAGCCTGCACCGTAAAACAGTCCCTCACTGGTGGAAAACAGTCCGGTGAGGATGGTTCCCGTGAAACCGCAGACGCCGTGTACGGAACTGGCCCCTACGGGGTCGTCAATTTTCAGTGTCCGGTCGATGAATTCCACCGAATAAATCATCAGGATGCCGCAGATGGTGCCGATGATTACCGACCCGAAGGGAGAAACCATGTCACAACCGGCCGTGATGCCTACCAATCCGGCCAGAATGCCATTCAGTGTCAGAGACAAGGAGGGTTTGCCATATTTCATCCAGCTTACCGCCAATGCAAAGAAACCGCCTGCGCAGGCTGCCAGATTGGTGGTGAGGAATACATGCGAGATGGCCCTTGCATCGTCCGTAGTGGCTGCTGCCAACTGTGAACCGGGGTTGAAGCCGAACCATCCGAACCAAAGGATGAATACACCCAGTGCCGCAATCGTGAGGTTATGTCCCGGAATGGCTCTTGACTTGCCGTCTTTGCCGTATTTCCCGATGCGCGGGCCGAGGATGGCCGCACCTACCAGGGCAATCCAGCCGCCTACGGAGTGGACGATGGTGGAACCTGCGAAGTCATGGAAAGTTGTTCCGAATGTTTCCATCATGAAGGAACCTGCCTCACCGTTCATCAGCCAGCCGCCGCCCCAAGTCCAGTGACCGGAAACGGGATAAATCAGCACACTGATGAAGATGGTGTAAACCAGGTACATGGAGAATTTGGTACGTTCTGCCATAGCGCCGGACACGATGGTGGCAGCCGTTGCGCAGAATACAGTCTGGAATACCAGGAAACCTTCCGTGGGAAGCCCGCCGCCGTCGTAGAACGAGAGGTCGAAGAAATGGGGCATTCCTATGAATCCGCCTGCACCGAACATCAGTCCGAAACCGATGAACCAGTAGAGCAGGCTGCCAAACATGAAGTCAACGAAGTTCTTCATCAGGATATTGGCCGTATTTTTTACTCTGGTGAAACCGGCTTCGACCAGTGCAAAGCCCGGCTGCATGAAGAATACCAGCATGGCTGCAAGCAGCATCCATACAGTGTTCAGTCCGTTGGTCAGTTCACCTACCGTATCGGGAGTGGCAATGGCTGTACTGTCTGTGGTTGAGGTGGCTTGTGCAAATATATCTGTAGTGAAGCAGAATGCTATGGATATGGCAAGGGCCATACGCAGTCTGTAGAGACTGCATTTACTATGTTTGTCCATAATTTCTTGTTGCTTTTAGTTGTATTGTATTTTCTTGGTTGTGGTTTGTAGCTGCCCGTTATCTTTCTTGTTCGGCATTGTAGAGTGCGATGTCGCCTCTCTCTGCAGTACGTATGCGTATGGCATCCTCAATGGGGATGACGAAGATACGTCCGTCGCCGATTTCACCGGTTTGTGCAGATTTGATGATGGCTTGTACGGTCTTTTCCGCATTCTTGTCGCGCACCACGATGGAGATAAGGATGCGCTCGATGGAACTGGTGTCGTACATGACACCACGGTAGATACGGGCTTGTCTGGATTTCCCGATGCCCCGTACATCATAATAGGAGAACCATTCGATGTCCGCTTCGAGCAGCGCGTCCTTCACGTCCTCGAACTTGGTCTTTCGGATAATAGCTTCAATCTTTTTCATACCTTAAATAATTTACGATTAGACAATTTACGATTTACTATTTGCCTTTCGGTGTGTGTAAATCATAGGTTTTTCATCTTAGAAACTTAGTCCGACTACGAAATAGGCACCTTCAGACCTTGGATTCCAGGTTGCTTTGGCAAACAACGGGAGGGAGAAGGAATCGGCGATTTTGATGTCTTTTGATACTCCCAGGCTGACGTCGCATACGGCAAATCCGTTGGCTCCATAGAAGTCCGTGGCCCAAGGGGTAGCGCCTATCTCGGCCGTCCAGTCCAGACCGCCCAGTGTGAAGGGGGCTGCCACGGAGATGTAGGATGAATAAGCACGATCACCGTCTTTGTCAACACCGTCGTCGCCTGCAAAGTTGGTGTACCAGTTTACGGCTACGGGGCCGAAATCATAGCCGATTTGCGCCTCGAACAGATGTGAGTTGGCAGCATTGTGTGCACCGTACTGGAAGTATTTGGCTGTCACCCCATCTCCGGTCACATTGTACCAGTAGTCCGTCACCGATACGCTGAAGCCTCCGGTTGAATATCCCAGTATGAGGTCGAACTCTTTCGTGTCCGAACTCTCGATGCCTACGGAGCCCCAAGCTCCCAGAGAGAAACCTTTGTAGGCGATGGATGCGCTCGGCTGGAGACTTACCCCTCCCAAATCCTGGCCACGCCACACGTAACCGCTTACGAGGTCGACACCTGCCGACGCTTCCACTTTATCCTGAGCCTTTGCCGTGAAAGGCATTGCCATTGATAACAGCGCCATTGCCATTATTCCCCATTTTACACTTTTTGTTTTCATACCTTTTTACCTTTAAGTTTAGAAAAATTCCGGATGATCAGTCCGACTCGATTATAGCAAGTACCTCGCTAATTCAATTGTTTTTTTATTTCAGCCACTTCCGGATGCGCTTCATGGCTTCCACGCAGTCTTCGTGCTTGCCGAAGGCCGTCAGCCGGATATATCCTTCACCGCTGGGGCCGAAACCTACACCCGGTGTGCCCACTACATTGGCTTCGTACAGCATCTGTTCGAAGAACCGCCAGGAGCCCGTTCCGTCAGGTGTTTTCAGCCAGATGTAAGGAGCGTTCACACCGCCGTAGACTTTCAGCCCGGCCGCTTCAAGGCCCTGCTTCATGGTCCGGGCATTGTCCATATAATAATCTATCGTTTCCTTTATCTGCCGCTGTCCCTCCGGTGTGTAGATGGCTTCCGCCGCCCGCTGGGTGATGTAGCTGGTGCCGTTGAACTTGGTAGATTGGCGGCGGTTCCAGAGCTTGTTCAGCGGGATGCGTTCGCCTTCCAGCGTGGCGGCAGTGAGTTCTTTCGGCACAACGGTGTAGCCGCAGCGTACTCCCGTGAATCCGGCAGTCTTCGAGAAGCTGCGGAACTCGATGGCGCATTTCTTCGCTCCCTTTATCTCGTAGATGGAGTGGGGCACGTCGTCTTCGCGGATGAAGGCTTCGTAGGCGGCATCGAACAGAATCAGCGTGTCGTTGGCGAGCGCATAGTCCACCCATTTCTTCAGCTCGGGCTTGGTCAAGGTGGTGCCCGTGGGGTTGTTGGGGTAGCAGAGGTAGACGATGTCGATGCGCTTGTCCGGAATCTCCGGGATGAAGTCGTTCTCGGCGGTACAAGGCATGTAGGTGACGTTGCTCCACTGGCCGTTTTCCTCCAGTACTCCGGCACGTCCGCACATCACGTTGCTGTCTATATAGACCGGATAAATAGGGTCGGTCACGCCTACGCTGTTGTCGTGGCGGAGAATGTCGCCGATGTTTCCCGTGTCGCTCTTTGCTCCGTCGTTCACGAAGATTTCCGTAGGACCGAAATGGATGCCTCGCGGAAGGTAATCGTGCTTGAGGATGGCTTCTATCAGGAAGTCGTATCCCTGCTCGGGACCATATCCACGGAATGTCCGTGCGTCAGCCATCTCCTCCACTGCCTTGTGCATCGCTTCGATGCAGACCGGTGGCAGTGGCCGGGTAACGTCTCCGATACCCAGACGGATGACCTCTTGCTTGGGATGTGTTATCCTGAAAGTATTTACCTTCTTGGCTATGTCTGAAAACAGATAACTGCCCGGTAGCTTTAAAAAATGTTCGTTTACTAATGCCATAATCTTTTCTTGGTTGATAGTTGGTGGTTAGTCAATTAATTCAATTTTGCCGTCGAATACTTTGGTGGCTTCTCCCGTCATCAGTACATGCCTGGTGGCGATGTCCCATCGGATGGTGAGTGAGCCTCCGTCCATGACGATGATGGATTCCCTTCCTGCGCGTTCGGTGAGGAAGGCTGCCACGGCGGTGGCACAAGCTCCGGTTCCGCAGGCTTGGGTGATGCCCGAGCCTCGTTCCCAGACACGCATCCTTATTTTTCCTTCTCCCAATATCTGGGCAAATTCTACATTGATGCGTCCGGGGAAGAGAGGGTGATTCTCCAGTTTGGGACCGATGACTGTAAGGTCGATGGCTTCAATATCATTGACAAAGATTACCAGATGCGGGTTTCCCATGGATACGGTGGTCCCTACATATCGTTCTCCGTCCACTTCGATGGGCTGTTCTTTCATCGGTTTGGCTCCTTTGCCGTCGTAGTCTGCCGGTTCGTCGGCAGGTATGCCCATGTCTACGGTTACAGAGTTGACCTTTCCGTCTGCCAAGTGCAGGTTTAGCATCCTTATACCTGACAGTGTATCGAGTGCGATTTCTGTTTTGGAGGTCAGTCCGTAGTCAAAAAGATATTTTCCGATGCAGCGGCTTGCATTGCCGCACATCCGGGCCTCCGAGCCGTCGGCATTGAATATCCGCATGCTGAAATCGGCCTTGTCCGAAGAACCGATAAGTACCAGACCGTCACTTCCAATTCCCGTATGCGGTGCACTCCATGCCCTCGCAAGTTCTTCCGGATGGCTGATAGGATATTGGGTCGTATCTACATAAATGTAGTCGTTTCCGGCACCGTGCATCTTGGTGAATTTTATAGCTCTTGTCATTTTGTCCTTTATCGGTTGGTTAATATATCCTTTTGTTTTATTTCGATGCAAATATACGACGTTTTGTTTTATAATTAACTGTAAAGCATATCTATTTTCTATTATTTTTTAGCGAAACTTTCATTCAATGAGAATATCTACTGTCAGGCTTTCAATTTAAAAGCATATGGCTTTGTTTTTATATAAATTGTAATCCATGTGAAAGTTTAGTTTGATTCAAAATAAGAAAAAAGATTTTTTATAGGGCTAATTGCTATCTTTTTGAAAACAATAAACCGCTCCATTGCGGACATAATGAAGCGGTTTGTTTGGTTTTTGTTTCTAAATGTATAAGGAGCGGCTATTTTTTCTTTAAAATTTCTTCCAGCACTACCGGCTCATTGGTTGTAATGAAATCTACTCCTTGGCTGATGAGCCATTCCATGTCTTTGGCTTCGTTTACGGTCCAGGCGTTTACTTTCATGCCGAGGTCGTGGCATTCCTTTATCCATTCAGGATGTTTTTGGAAGACACTGAAGTGATAGTCGGGACCGGCACAACCCCATGCTTTCAACTCCTTGGGGGTAAGGTCACCGGTCAGGTAGTAGACGGGGGTGCCTTTGGGTGCCAGACGGATAAACTCCTTGGTGGCATGTTGGGAGAAGGTGATATATTCCGTACGGTCCTCCAGTCCTTTGTCCTTTATCATTTTTACGATACCCTCTACGGCTCGTGTTTCCTGTTCGGGGGTCTTGTGGGCTTTCAGTTCGAGGATAAGGCGGGTTTTCAGGCTTTTTGCCTTGTCCAGATACTGTTGCAGGGTAGGGAGTTGTTCGCCGTTGTCCAGTTGTACGGCGGTGCATACCTTGGCTGTGGCATCTTGCATAGTTACGCCTTTAAAGGTGGCGTCATGATTGACAACCAGCTGATTGTCTGTGGTGAGCCAAACGTCGAACTCGGAGCCGTAGCAGTGGATAGAATCAGCCTTTACAAGTGCGGCAAGGGAGTTCTGGGCCGAGCCGTCCGTAGTCCAGAAACCACGGTGGGCAATGACTTCCTGGGCCTGGATAGTGCCGCATGCAGCAAAGAGCAGGGCGGAAGCAAAAAATAGTTTTTTCAGATTCATAATGATTAGGGTGTTTTGTTTTGAACGCAAAGATAAGTATTATATTTCTTTTATTAAATCTAACCCCTGAGTAATTTCAGTATGTACTTTCCGGGCATCACGATGCGGGCTTTCAGTTGGGGTGAGCTGTTCAACTCATATAGGATTTTCCAGATTTTCCCTCCCAGTTTTCCAAAATCTGTCAGTCTCAGGATGGCATTCAAATCGTGGATGTCGGTTACTTTCTGCCTTGCCAGCTCTTCCATCAGGCCTTGGTAATTATGTGTCTGTCTGTTGAGCGTGTACTCCGGTGGAGTCAGAAGAATCTCCTCCTTCCTTCTTCCCGTCTCCCCTTGGGGAGATAGAGAGGGGTTTTCTTTATTCTCTTTATTTAGTTTATTTGCTAAAGCGCTGCTTGTTTTGGCATCCCTGATTCTCTGCTGGTTAACCAGTCCACCGCGACGTCCGGCCTCCTTTTTAGCTTCTTGTTGGGCGTCCCATGGCTCCATGCGGCGGCTTAGTCCGGGGGATGAGAAGCTTGTCTCGTTCACCTCGAACAGCGCATAGTCATAGATGATTCGCTTCAGTGTGGCGGTTGTCACCCTTGCTTTTTGTGCCAGTATGGGAATCACTTTCAGGCTGGCTTTATATTCGTTCTGCAATCTGAGGAATTCGAGCACTGTCCAGTAGATGCCATATCCTTTCATACCTTCTTCTTGTATCATAATCATTAATTTTAGGTTGCTGCCGGCATTGGCATCATGTAGTAAATAAGCCTCCATAGCTTTTGATATTGGTGTTTTTTGTTAGTTTACTATCGGTCTCCACTCCATAAAATTCTCAATCAGAAAAGTCCGCCAGCCTTGTTGTTCCGCGTCCCAATAGGCTACGTGAGCTTTAATGCTTGTCATGTCATGTTTCTTTTTGAAGTCGCTTTCGTAGGAAACAAGGGTTCCTCTTCCCATGTAGAAGCTGCCGTCCTGCTTTCGGTAGGCTATCAATGCATATCCGTATTGCATGTATTCCAGTAGGGAATTTATGCGCTGTGCCATCCATTGTACAGACTCCATGCTCAATGTCGTGTTTTCCGTAATCCGTTTTTCCCATAGCTTTTTTGCTTTTTCTGTTTTGGATACAAATTGCTCCTCAAATTCAGTTTTCTCTTTTCCCATTTTTTATGTTTTTAGGGTTAGTAAATGTATGATAATCAGCAATGAAAAAGGGCTACTCCTTTCAGTACGGATGGCTATGCCCTTGCCTTGTTGAGGCTACACCATCCGACAAGAAAGGTGTAGCCCTTCTGTCCGGTTGCTGACGGCGGCAAAATTACTGCCTTTCCAGGTACTGAACTATCAGTGATTTATCCTTACATCATATCCGTATGGGTCAATCAGTGTGGTGTCTTCCTGTTTTATGATGGCCCATACCTTCTCCAATTCGGTGATTATCGTACTGTAAGTCAAAGGCTTTTGCTCTCCTCTGGCTCTCTTTGTGAAGTTTTCGGATGCTACGAGCAGTTTGGCTATATCCGTTATTTTTCTAATTTTTGTGCCTTCAAAATAGCCTGATTTAAAGGCTCTTAAGTAACCTACATAAACATGGGTCTGGTCTCCGTAGTAAACCCGTTCTGCCAATAGCTTTTCATCCACTATGGAGCTGTGTTCTTTTACTTTTGTTGCTCTTAGTTTCTGTGTATCAGATTGATACGACATGCTTCTCTGTTCGTTACTGTTGAGATGCTTCTTTTTTTGAGTTCTTTCATTTGTGTAATTCTTTGTTCGTTTAACTGTTTTTTATTCTGGTTAAAAAATGCGAAAGTATAAAAAGTGAGGGAGAAATAAGGGAATTTTGGAGGGAAATGTGAAGGGTGAGTTGTAAATGGTTGATATATAAGATGATATGCTGTTTAAAAAACGTACGTTTAATGAACGCAAAGATAGAGACGTTTTTTGTAATGGCAAAATGTTTGATAGAAAAATGTTCCTAATAATAAATAATGATAAGTATATTACATTGAATTTCAGCAGTATATGCAATATGTGTAATCAGTTAAAATCTTCTTATTTTTAGCTCTTTGAGTATGTCTTGTATAAGTTCGAAATAGGTGTTTTTTAAACGTACGATTAAAAAACGCTTTTTTGTTTCTAATACGTTCGTTTATAGTCTCTTACCAAAAGGTAATGAACAACCGCAGAGAATCTGTTGACAAGAAGGGCATAGTGCTTGTCAAACTTCCCATAAAATGCTCGCAAGTGATTGAACTACAGTTCTGTAATAGTAGTTCAAAGCCCCCAAGGAATACCTTTTTCTAAGTAAAATTAGCAAGAATAGAAATGGATAAAGAGACCGAAGTTTGGTTTGCCATGCGTGCCACATACCGCAGGGAGCTTGAAGCTATGCATCTTCTCGAAAAGGCAAATCTTGGCTGTTTCATTCCCATGCAATATAAGATAAGTATCCGTAGGGGCAGGAAAGTCCGTGCTTTGGTTCCCGTCATCCGTAATCTGGTTTTTGTCCACGCACGTCCTTCCGAAGTGCAGCGATTTAAGTCTCAAATTACTTATTTACAATATATTACTGATACCCGTAGCGGCCAGAAAATAATCATTCCCGACCATGATATGCAGCGTTTCATAGCCGTTGCCGGTACCTATAATGACCATCTTCTCTATTTCCAGCCCGAAGAACTGAATCTCTCCAAAGGTACGAAAGTCCGTATCACCGGTGGCGACTTCGAGGGTCAAGAAGGTGTTTTTCTAAAGGTAAAAGGTGCCCGTGATCGTCGTGTAGTGATTGCTATACAAGGTATCATTGCCGTTGCCATGGCGACCATCCATCCAGACCTCATTGAAGTAATCCGCTAGTCTTTAATTTATAATTACTACTCATGTCTCTTTTAGAAGAAGCACTCCTCCTTCAGCGTGCCGCGCACGATCTGATGTATTTGGGTATGGACGGTAGTCCTATCTATAGCGATGATTTGTCTCGTCGTAACAGTGAAGTCTATCGCTTGACCACAACTTTGTATAATTCCGGCACCTGGGGCACCACGGTGGAGGAGCAGGCAAATGTCTGTCTTGCTCTCTTGAAGGGGTATAGTGCCTCGTTCATTGACCATGGTGAAAAACTACAGCATGTGCAGGAGGTATTGAGGCGTTGCTGGGACACCCTTGATTCCCTTCCTTCCTCTTTGCTGAAACTCCGCTTGCTTACGGCTTGTTATGGAGAGGTTTTCGATGAGCCTTTGGCCGACGAAGGCCGTTCTATCATTGCTTCTTGGAGTGTTGCATCACTGACTGCCGAGCAGCAGGAAGCAGTTGACGAGTTTCAGAATGTGGTGGATAATCCTTATCCATGGGAGGAAATGGAATAAAAATGTATAAATAGGATTTCTCTTTGAAGAAAAAACGTATATTTGCATATAGCTTCTAAAAAAGAGAAATAAGATGGAACAGATGCGTAAACTGCCAATTGGTATACAGACTTTTGAAAAGCTGCGTGAAGAAAATTATCTTTATGTAGACAAAACAGCAATGGTCTATAAGATAGCATCCAATTCCACTCCCTATTTTTTGAGCCGTCCTCGCCGTTTCGGTAAGAGTTTGCTTATATCTACCTTCGAAGCTTACTTTCAAGGACGTAAAGATTTGTTTCACGGGCTTGCCATCGAAAAACAGGAAACCCGGTGGGAGGAATACCCTGTATTGCATCTGGACTTGAATGCACGTAAATATGAAACAGCCGGAGATTTGGTAGCCATGCTTAATCAATATCTGGAAAAGTGGGAATTGAAATATGGTGCGGAAAAGCAGGAGCGTAGTCCCGAAGAGCGTTTTGCCTATGTGATAGAGCAGGCGTATGCCCAGACGGGTAAGCAAGTGGTAGTGTTGATTGATGAATACGATAAGCCTTTGCTTCAAGCTCTTTCGGATGAAAAGTTAACGGAAGAGTATCGTCGGATATTGAAAGCCTTTTATGGGGTACTGAAAAGTGCCGACCGTTATCTCCGCTTTGTTTTTTTGACGGGTGTGACGAAGTTTGCGCAGATTAGCGTGTTCAGTGATTTAAATCAGTTGCAGGACATCAGTACATGGCCCGACTATTCTTCTTTATGTGGTATTACTAAGGAAGAACTGCTCACAACGTTTACTCCGGAGATAGAACGTTTGGGTGTTTCCAATGGGATGGACTTCGATACAACTTTGGAGCGGATGACGAAGCTGTATGACGGTTATCATTTTTACCCTCATTGTGAAGGGGTTTTTAATCCTTTCAGTGTGTTGAATGCATGCAAGTCGAAGATTTTGGATAATTTCTGGTTTCAGACCGGTACTCCTACCTACTTGGCTAACTTGTTGAAAAAGAGTGATTATGATTTGCGCCTTTTGATTGAGGGAGTTGAAGTGACGGCTTCTGCTTTTTTTGAGTATCGTGCAGAAGTAAAGAACCCGCTTCCCATGATTTACCAGAGTGGTTATCTGACCATCAAAGACTACGACAGGGATGTTTTATTGTACACTTTGGGTTTTCCCAATGATGAGGTACGCTATGGTTTCTTGAATTTTCTGGTACCTTATTATACGGAAGTGACCGATGATGAAACCGGTTTCCACATAGCCAAGTTTATGCGTGAACTCCGTTCCGGTGATGTGGATGCTTTCATGGAACGTCTCCGGGTGTTTTTTGCCGGTATGCCATACGATTTGAGCGATAATACGGAACGTCACTACCAGGCTGTCTTTTATGTGGTTTTCACTTTGATGGGACAATTTGTTGAGACGGAAATCCGTAGTGCCCACGGTCGTGCCGATGCCGTGGTGAAGACGAAAGATACCATTTATGTTTTTGAGTTTAAACTGAACGGCAGTGCCGAGGAGGCTTTACGGCAGATTGATGAAAAAGGGTATCTGATTCCTTATAGGTTGGACGGGAGGCGTCTTGTCAAAGTGGGGGTGAATTTCAGCAAGGAAAGGCGTAATGTAGACAGGTATATTGTGGAAGATTTTGTTTTCTAAAATTGGAAATATGGTTACCATCAAAAATAAGGAATACGGTTCTAATATCAGCCTTGCTGCCATCTGCAATTCTCTTTGCAAGGCGGAACATCAGTTGCTTGAGGAGTTTGTCACGGTCGGTGCCAATGCATACGTGGTACGCAATACGCAAAACTCCCTATAAACTCTAGAAGTTCGGTCTTGTGCTGACATATGAGGATGATGTTAAAGGTGAATGGCACATGCTGATGCCTGACTCTGTACGAGATTCCCTTTCGGACCTCGTCCCTCAGTTTATGAATTATATAAATGCCGGCCAGCTGATACCTTCGGTAAAGGAAATCCGGATGCGGATGGCGTTGCATCGCTTTTTGGATAGGGAGAGTTGGTGCCGGATTCAAAAAATAACGTATTATTGCTTACCCATATGGACGGTAAGCACTCAATTGTTTATTTGCTTTACCGCCCCGTATGCTAGATTTTTGTGCCATAAAGATAAAACGAATGCTTATGGCAAGCAGCACGGATTTCAAGAATTTATGGAAACGCTATCAAAAGGAGGGAGTTTCCAAGTTCATCTCTCATGTCCGGGCAAAGTTCAAACTTGCTGCAGACATCGCCAAAGACGAAGAGGCGGCATGGTTTGTGGAACAAATTGGGCGGTTGTATCTGATAGAGGCTGAATGTTTGATGCGTCGGCTCACTCTCGGGGAGATAAGGAAAAGAAGAAATAAATCCGATGTCAGTGAGATATTGAAAGGCTTGAGGAAACAGGTATTGGAACTTCAGCAGGATAAACGCTGTCACTACGGTAAAATGATGGAGACAGCTTTGGCTTATATGTTGAACGGCTGGGATGACCTGCTTAAATATCGCCACTGGGGCGACTACACGATAGACAACATGGTGGCGGAACGTGCGATACGTCCCTTTGCCGTATCGCGAAATAATTCTCTTCACTTCAGCAGTGAGGAGGGTGTCAATGTGGCAATGACTTTCTATACCATTATCGAAACGGCCAAGATGTACCTCTCGGATATCAAGGGATATCTTATACATGTATTCCGTGAACTATTGTCAGGAAACAAGAACTACGAAATGCTGATTCCATCAGGCATTTCGGTTTGAATTAAGTTAAATCGAAGTCAAATATAATAAGACCAATTCCCTTTCTCGCTGATTTTCAGTAGGGAAAAAGGTATTGAGTGCTTACTTTTAAACCTTTTCAGGTCTAAAATGACTGCTTACTTATTTTCAGAAGAGTCCAAAGTGATTGAGTGCTTACGATGATGTTAATTTGCAAAGTGAAAAATATATCTGACTATATATATAGGTATAAAACCTTAATTGAAAATTTTGGCTATCTAACTTTATTACAGATATGTAATTTATTGATACCACTTGTTACATATCCTTATTTAATTAATACTTTAGGAAAAAATTTATATGGTGTAATCATATATTCTCAGGCAATAGTTAGTTATTTAGCAATATTTGTAAACTGGGGATTTAATATCTCAGCTACGAAATATATTAGCATTAATAGAGAAGATTCAAAGAAGATAAACGAAATAGTTAGTGTGGTATATATTGTAAAAACCTTGCTTTTAATTATAGTATTTGGATTCTTATTTTTAATATTTCTTTTTCCTGAAATTCGAGAATATAAATTATTATATATTTTTTCAATGTGGCAATGTATTTATGAATGTTTATTTCCTATATGGTTTTTTCAAGGTATAGAAAAAATGAAATATATTGCAATTTTTTCTTTCATAGGACGTGTAGTGTTTATTCTATTGATATTTATATGGGTCACTACACCGCAAGATTATTTATTGGTTCCACTTATAAATGGCATTGGAGCTATTATTACATCTCTTATAGCCATATATATACTAATATATAAATTTAAAATTAAGTTTAGATGGCAGTCTTTAGCGACTATATTTTATCATACAAAAGATTCAACCAAACTTCTCTTAACGTCAATAACAGGTATAGTGAAAGATAGGACTAATACTATAGTTATTGGTAGCGTTTTGGGAATGGGAGAAGTAGCTTATTATGATTTTGTAGAAAAAATAGTAAATGTATTATCTACTATATTTTATACAATAAGTAATGTTGTATTTCCATATTATAATAAAAATGCTAATAAAATATTTGCCCGTAAACTTTTAATATATACTACTGTAATAGGAGTTTTATTATATTTTATTGTTGGATGTTCTTTGAAATCATTTATTCTTTTATTTTTTAATAATGATATGCTAATGGCAATTCCTGTGTATTGGATGTTGGGAACTCTGTTTATATATCGCCATTTAAGTTATTTTCTTGGAACTGTTATATTAATAAGTCACAATCATGTAAAAGATGTTATTGTCAATATGTTTTATAGTATGTTCGTGTATTTGTTCGTAATAATGTTTTTGGGAATTATTGATTGTTTAAATATATATACTTTATCTATATCATTGGTAATATCTGTTTTCTTTGAAACTTTACAGAGATGGTATTATTGTAAAAAATATGGTATAATATGATGAATTTCATAAATCGGTTTATGAGACTCTTTAGGAGAAGGACTGTCAATATAGGACGAGATGTACAATTATTAGGAAATACTGTTATAGGCTGTGATTGTTCTTTTTCAGCTCGCGTTATTTTCAGTAATTCTATTATTGGAGATTATTCATATGTAAATTATAACTCTATTATACATTGTTGCCATATAGGAAAGTTTTGTTCAATAGGTCCTAATGTCGTAGCTGGCTTGGGTAATCATCCAGTAGAAAAGAACGTTACGACTTCTCCGAGGTTATTTTTAAAAGGAAAGTTCCTTTTAGAAGATAGGTATGACCAGTTTGCTATAGTTACTATTGGAAATGATGTATGGATTGGTGCTAATGTGACTATTGTAAATGGAGTTACAATTGGTGATGGTGCAGTAATAGGAGCAAATTCTATTGTAACTAAAGATATACCGCCTTATTCAATTTATGGTGGAGTACCGGCTAAATGTATTAGAATGCGCTTTGAGCAGAATCAAATAGATTTTTTGTTAAAATTAAAGTGGTGGAATATGGATGAGGAATGGATAAGAAGTAATAGTTTACTTTTTTCAGATGTTAATTGTTTAATGGAAAAATATGGAATTTCTCTTTAGTGTATTTACTCCGACTTACAATAGAGCGAATACTATAGGACGTACCTATGAATATTTGTGTAAACAAACATTACGTAGTTTTGAATGGATTATTGTGGATGATGGTTCCACAGATAATACAGAAGAAATAGTTCAGAAATGGATAAATACAAATAAAATTTCCATTGTATATTTGAAGCAGGAGAATGGGGGAAAGCATCGTGCATTTAATAGAGCAGTGCAGATAGCTAAAGGGGAAATCTTTATTTGTTTAGATTCTGACGATTATTATATTGAAACTGCACTAGAAATAATTTATTCATATCATTTGATACATAAGGATAATCCTTGGATAGCAGGATTTTCATGTAATTCTTTAGATTTACATGGAAATCTAATAGGAACTTCGCTACCTGTAGACGAGTTGGTTGTTTCACATTATAACCTTTACAATTCATTGTCAGTAAAAGGAGATAAAGGGTTAATTTATTATACTCGTATTTTGAAAGAATATCCATTCCCTGAATTTGAGAATGAATTCTTTGTAACAGAAGCATTGGTTTTAAATAGAATTTCTTTGCGATATAAAATATGTTGTATTAAGCGAAGTTTAGAAATAAAAGATTATCAAAGAGATGGTCTGTCTAGCAAATACAGACATCTGTGTTTAAGAAATCCTAATGGTTATGCTCTGTATATAAATGAGAGGAATTATTTTAATTTATCATTTACTAACTATGTTATTAATGCTGCAAGTTATGTGCGTTATAGTCTATTTGCAGGAAAAAGTTTTAGGAATATATATAAAGAAGCTATAAATAGAAGATGGACTTTTATAATAGCCTGTTTCTTAGGAATTTTATTATATATTAAAGATAAAAGTAGGTCATGAAAAAAAATCTTTTATTCATTATAGATAATTTGAAAGGTGGTGGAGCAGAAAGGATATTGATAACAATACTTCAACATCTTGATGCAAAAAAATATAATGTAGATCTTTTTTTAATAAATAGAGAGGGTGTTTATCTTGATAGTGTTCCTCGGAATATATGTTTATATTCTGCTTTGGGGGATTCAAATCTGCTAATAAATAAAATTAAGAGACGTATTTTACTAACGTTTCCTAGCTTGTTCTATATCTTTCATATAAGGAAACTATACGATTGTTATATTGCTTTTAGAGAGGATACTGCTACCAGAATTTTATTTAAAGCTCCTGCTACTGCGCAAAGAGTGGCTTGGCTACATACAGATTTAATAAAGCATACCTACTGTAAAACAACTAATAAGCGGAGATATTTTCGTGACCTTCCTTCTTTAAATCAAATAGTATGTGTTTCTAAAGCTTGTCAAAAGACATTGATAAATTTATGCCCTGCTGTCAAAAATAAATCGATTGTTTTATATAATCCTATTGATATTTCTGATATTATACAAAAATCAAATGTACATATTAATGTACCATTTAGTCGGGATAGAATAAATTTATTGGCTGTAGGTAGGATTGACAAAGGTAAAAATCATCGATTTTTGATTGAGTGTATGCCTTTATTGTTGAACAAGGGAAATTTTACATTATGGATTTTAGGGGTGGGGCCTTTACAAGTTGAGTTGGAAAAACTGAGAGATGATATGGGATTGCAAGATTATGTACATTTTTTAGGGTTTAAAGAAAATCCATATCCTTTAATAAAATCCTGTGACGTATTTGTTTTATCTTCCCTATATGAAGGATTACCGACTGTAATAATAGAAGCTTTAATTTTAGAAAGAAATATTGTTTCCTCTCCTTGTGTAGGTGCTGAAGAAGTATTGTGTAATGGAGAGTTTGGATATGTGGCTTCATTGGATATAAATTCTTTTTCGGAAGCAATTTGTAAAGCGTCAGAACATTCTTTGTTGATATCCACTAAATTAAGGCATAGATTATCTGATTTTGATTTGAATCAGCAAATATGTAAAGTTAATACTTTATTTAGATGATAAGTTTTACGTGGAAATATTCCATTTTTCAAGTAATACAGATTTTTATTATTATTTGCTATTTTCTCCAATTTTTATTTTGTATTGGATTTGGATATAATGATGTAACAATTAATATACTACAATATGAATTGTTACTCATTTTTTTGTGGTCACTTTTTTCTGCGATACATGAAAGTGGAACATTCAATTTGTATGTTCTTTTTCTATATATGCTATGTGTGTTTATTTATTCGCGTATATTCTTGGATATTTATGGTTTGTTTAATTGGACATGGGCAGATAAATATAATGATTTCATTTTCCCTATAAACGTACAGTTTCAAATATTAATATTGTTAACATTTTCATTGCTATTTATGCATCTTGGATGCTTGATGGGTAGAAAATATTTGTCTTATAGAAAGATAAATTTTGAATATTCGAGGTATCTAGATAAAATATCTACTTTCTTATTTCTATTCTCCGTTCCAGGTACTTTTATTAAATATTTGATTCAGTTTAAAGCTGTGTTGGAGCATGGATATTTAGCTGTATATGATGGAACTATTGCAAATTTGAAATATCCAATATGGACGACGGGAGCAATATCTATTTTTGAATTTTCATATTGCTTATTTTTAGCATCGAAACCTTCTAAAAAGAAGTTCTTTATCATATCGTCAATTTTCTTTGCTTTAAGAATTGCAGATGTTTTAAAGGGTGGACGTTCTAAACTATTTTTACCTATTATATTTTTATTATGGTATTATTATTCATTTTATTCTGAACAACAAAAACAAAAAATAGGCAAATTATTATTGATTTCAATTGTGTGTATTATTCTGTCACAAGTATTATTGGAGTTCCGGAGGGGGGACGTTGATACTGGTTATGATTCTGATTTATTTATGATGTTTTTTTCTCAACAAGGGGTTTCGTTATTAGTATTTGCATATATGATATTTTATAAATCAACATTTGTAAATACTGGATTACCATATATTTTGTATCCTTTATCCTTAACATCAACTTTTGAAGGTCAATCTATGGAATTTGTGGAGCAAACTAATAGTTTAGGACATCGATTGACTTATTTTTTAGCACCGGATGCATACTTGGGGGGAGAGGGAGTTGGTTCTAGTTTTCTCGGAGAGTTTTGGGATTTGGGATTAATCGGATTTCTACTAATGAGTTTTTTAGCTGGATATATTATTCGTTATTTTGAGAAAAGTGTTCGTAATACTCGTGTTATCATGTTTTTGGCTTTTATATTAGTTCCTAATATAGTGTATATGCCTCGTGCTTCATTTTTCCCTTCATTGATAAATATTTTGATATTCTTATTTTTTTATAGTTTAATTCTATATGTTCCGAAACTTAAAATAAAATTCATTTAGTTTTATGCTTATTTCAATTATCATTCCTATATATAATGTTGAAAAATATTTGAACAGATGTTTAGATAGTGTCATGAAACAGTCTTTTCAGGACATTGAAATTATATTGGTAAACGATGGTTCGACGGATAATAGTGATAATATCATAAAAAGTTATTTATTTGATGAAAGAATTAAATATATATATCAGAAAAATAAAGGTTTAAGTGAAGCTCGTAATACAGGATTAAATATAGCATCAGGAGAATATGTTTTATTTTTAGATAGTGATGATTCTATAGAGCCTAATACATGTTATGAGTTATCGCAAGTAATAGAGAGATTTGAGGTTGATATAGTGGTTTTTGGTCGATATTTGATAAAGGATTGCATAGAAAAAGTTAGAGATCCTGCGTATTGGGGAAATAATCTGTTAGATGGTAAGGAATATTTGGTCCAGGCTAAGCTGAATAATCGCTTTAGCGCATCAGCCTGTAACAGATTATATAAATTATCATTTTTACGACAAAGAGGGTTGAACTTTAAATCGGGAATTGTTTATGAAGATTTGTTGTTCAATTTCCAATGTATGATACAAGGGGCACGAGTTTATGTGTTAAATGAATTGTTATATAATTATTATATAGGACGTAACGATAGTATTATTAATACTATAAAAGAAAAGGATTTGGATATTTTGTTTACTGTTAATGAATTATTTGTGATATATGAAAAATATAAATATCCAGTTATTAAAGATGTTTTTTATTGGATTATTTATGATTGGGTTTCTAATGCAGTGAGTTATAAATATCCTCGAATAGCCATATTCAATAAGAAAGCTATTTCAATAACTCGAATTATAACTCAAGACTCCAGGTACAAATCAGTTTTATTATATTGTAGTACTTGCCATGTAATAGGGTTTAAGAGGAGGATTTTGTCTTGGTTACAGGTAAGAATGTTTTATGTTTACTATTTTTTAATTGGATTATTAGTTAGAATAAAGAAATTAGCATGAGAAATGTTGCTGTAATTTTAGCAGGTGGTGTCGGAACTCGTATGGGAGGGACAATGCCTAAACAATTTTTTAAAGTTTCGGGAAAAACAGTTTTAGAACATACCATTTCTGTATTTGATAACCATCCGCTTATTGATGAAATTGCAATTGTGGTACACCCTAATTATCTTGAAAAAGTGGAGGAATTGTGTTGCATTAATAATTTTAAGAAAGTAGGACGAATTCTACAAGGAGGAAGTGAACGTTATTATTCAAGTTTGTCAGCTATAAATGCCTATGCTTCTACAGAGAATGATATTAATTTAATATTTCATGATAGTGTACGTCCCTTAGTTACTAAAAGAATAATATCAGATTGTATTACTATGTTGGGTAAGTATGGAGCTGTTGATGTTGCAATTCCTGCAACAGATACCATTATCAAAATGAATCTGAATACGCATGAAATAGAGGATATTCCTAACCGACAATTTTTATACAATGGACAGACCCCACAAGCATTTAAATTATCCGTTATTAGGGAAGCATATAAACGTGCATTGGTAGATCCTAATTTTAAAACAACCGATGATTGTGGGGTTGTTTTAAAATATATGCCTGATATACCAATAGGAGTTGTACCGGGAGAGAAATTTAATATGAAGTTAACGCATAAAGAAGATTTGTTTTTGTTGGATAAGCTTTTTCAATTAAAATCTGTAAGTGATGTTTCTTTATATGGACAAGAAACCGCATTAGAGCATAAAGTTATAGTCATTTTTGGGGGAAGTTATGGTATAGGACATAGTATTGCAGAACTGTGTACCGGATTGAAAGCTAAGGTTTATTCGTTTAGTCGAAGTGAGACTGGAACAGATGTTGCTGATGCATCATTAGTAAAAGAAGCTTTGGAAAAAGTATATCTGATTGAGAAAAAGATTGATTTCGTTATAAATACAGCAGGTATATTATTGAAAATTCCTTTGATGACAATGAAATATGATGATATTTTAAATTTAATACGTGTAAATTATTTGGGAGCGATAAATGTGGCGAAGGAATCATTCTCATATTTAGCGAAGTCTCATGGAGGTTTATTACTATTTACTTCCAGTTCATATACACGAGGCAGAGCGATGTATAGCCTATATTCATCTTCAAAAGCTGCAATTGTGAATTTAGTTCAGGCTTTATCTGAAGAATGGAAAAGTTATAATATAAAGATTAATTGTATTAATCCGGAAAGAACTAAAACACCTATGCGTATCCAAAACTTTGGTATAGAACCGGAAAATAGTTTATTAAGTCCCCAATTTGTTGCAGAAACTTCAATAATGACATTACTTTCTGGATTGACGGGACAAGTTATAGATGTCAGACGTAAAACAGACTGACTATGAAGTAAGCAGTCAAAAATTGGCTCATAATTGAAATCTCTATCTTCGCTGCGAACAAAAATTTTAGAATTTATGTATAGCAGTGAAGATCTTGAAAGGTTTTACTTTCAGTACCAGACCGAGGCTTTGCCTCATGGAGAATCTCTCCAATCGTTTTGTGTTAAGAACAAAGTTCCTTATAACATCTTTCAGAAATGGTACAGGGATACCCGGAAAAAAGTAGTTGAAGTCCAGGTTGATGGTGTTCCTGTAATCGGTCATGAGGAAAAATCCAGTGCCATTGATCAATCTCAACCGGTATCACCAGGCAGAAATGATCACCCGGTTCGTATTTGGGTTGAGATTCGTATCAGCAATGGCTTGCATTTGTCCCAAAAGAATTTAAGCTACCCGGATTTGGTTCGTATGGTAGAGAAACTGGAGGGGTTATGTTGAGTGTTACCGGTCTGAATCATTTTTATTATGTCCGTGATTTTATCGATATGCGTTGTAAGCACAGCCGTGTGCTGTCTGTCATTCGTGAACGGCTTCACCGTGAGCCCAATGATGGAGACGTCTTTATAGTCATGTCTCGCAATCGCAGAATAGTCCGTATGTTTTCATTTGATAATCGTTCATATAGTCTGTTCGAAAAGAAGTTTGTGGCAGGCTATCAGTTCATGAAGGTGGAGCGGAACGGAGCAGATACTGTTTATCGGATTGCCTGGAAGGACGTGGTTTTGATTCTTGAGAATCCTATAGTTAAAACATTAAAAATCAGATAATCAATCTATTTATCCACTTGCGGTTTTGTGATTATTTTATTACCTCTAATGCTGTAAATCAAAGGTTTAAGTATGATCGATCTGCAAGATATAATTACAACAAAACGAGAGTTGTTGAGTAGGGAAACCTACTCACGCAACCCTATAAATTATAGTGCAGGTATGGCAGAGGATCAGAAAGAGCGATACATACAATACCTTGCCGAACAGAATCAGGATCTTCGGTTGACAAGTGATGCCATGAAGCTTGTTTTGGAGGATTTTATGGCTCAGATGAAGGATCTGAAGGCTCAGGTGTCCTCTATGGAATCGAAACATGCTGACCTTGAAAATCGGTTATCGGAAGAGCATAAACTTCGCAAATCGGCTGAGCGTAAGATAAAATCACTTCAAGAAAAACTTGATTATGCCTATCAGGAACGTTTTGGTGATAGACGTCAAAAGATACAATCTAAAGCTAAAACAAGTGATTCAGACCGCCGGAAGGAGAAAGATGATTATGATGGAACCGATGATACGCTTCGTACGGATTCGGTTGATCATGCTCCATCTCAAGAGGTAAAAGAGTCTTCCAGGAAAGAGCGTGATTTATCCAATCGCCCTGACGGTTATAAAAGGATGGGAGTAGTTGGAGAGGCGACAGAGCATCCTTCCGATTTGACAAAGGTTCCCGGTCGCCTCATTGAAAGAAGAATGGTACGGGTATTCAGTTTTCGTACTTTCCTGACGGAAGAATGTTTTGAGATGGTTCATTATGCAGAGCCTGGTAAAAAGCCGAAGTGGGGCTATTTCCCTTCTGAAGGCCATCCGGAGGTAGTAACCAGTTTTGAAGGCACTAGGGCCACTCCTGAATTTCTGCAGGCTATTGCCTATGAAGTTTATGTAAAGAATGTGACTTTTGGTCTTCTTCACCAATGGCTGACAGATATGGGCATGACCATTTCTAAAAACACGTTGCGCAACTGGCTTAAGAAAGGTAAGACATACCTGGACGAACTGGTCTGTGTATTGAAGTCTATAGCTTTGGAAAAAGATTCGATTGTGAACTTGCGCAAATACGATCACTATAAGAAGTGCTACATTTGGGTTCTGGTCAACAAGGCTCAGAAAACAGCCATTTTCTTCTATGAGAATGGCTCGCGCGGTCGTGATGTACTTACAGACTTTTTGGGCGATGCAGAGTTGAAGAGTATTATGTCCGACGGATACAATGCTTATGTATTTATCGGCAATGAGCTGAAATCAGCCCGGTTTAAAGATACTGTACACCAGGTTTGTATGTCACATGCCAAGAACAAGTTTGTCAAGGCTTCCAATCAGGGTGGTGAACCGAATGCAGAACGCTTTTCCGAAATTTTAAAGGAGTTCTTTATGAGGGAGCGTAAATACGATGATGCCGGATTAACTCCCAAGGAAAGGTTCCGAGAAAGGCAAAGCCTGGCAACGAAGGAACTTCTGATAGAGTTACGCAGCTTGTTAGATAGTGAACTGACAAAGGATTCAGAATTTAGAAGCCGGTATTATAAAGAAGCTCTCAATTATCTGAACCGGTTCTGGAAAGAGATCTTTGCTTACTTGGATGATGGTGAATTACCGATAGACAACAACCTGGCTGAGCGAACCATTCGAAAGCTGACCACTCAACGCAACAATTCACTTCATTATGGTAGTGATGCCGGTGCAGAGATGGCAGCAACTTATCACAGTGTGATAGGAACGGTAAAGCTTCATGGCAGTTCTATCTGGAACTTCATCGGAACTTTTTTCAAAAATATCTTTAACGGGTGCAGGGATTATGTTAACATGGTTCCTGACAAAATCACTTTGGCTGCCAGCCAATGTTAAATTCAAGACTAATTAATTAACAAAACTCGGTTTAGGGCACTGAAAAGTGCCCTTTCGAAGGGGGATGCCCTAAATTGAGTGCTTACGACTATGAATAATCTTCATTTTATAAAATGGGTATTTAGTAATAGAAATTATACTGATATAATATATCGTTTAATTTCCTTATTTCTAGGATATCCATTATTGTTACTTTCATACTTAATTCCAAGAAGTAAGAGAAAATGGGTTTTGGGATATAAAGTGGGTTTTACGGACAATGTGAAATATTTATATAGATATTTATATAAATATGAGAAAACAGTAATTCCTATTTGGATATCTTCTAATAAATCGGAAATATTGTTATTAAGAGAAAAAGGTATTAATGCATATTATAGATGGAGTTTATATGGGCTATATCATTGTTTGACATCCTACTATTATATTTTTTCTTCTCATTTATCAGATATTAATTATTGGACTTCGGGAGGATGCTTTGCTGTAAATCTATGGCACGGTGTTGGAATAAAAAAAATTGAGTTTGCAACAACTGTTGGCATTGATTCTAAGATATATGTAAAAAATATATTTAATCGTATTTTATTTCCTTATTTATTTCGTAAGCCTGATTTATTCCTTTCTACTTCAGTGTTTATGTCAATGCATTTTTCTAAATGCTTTCAAATAGATATACGTAAATGTCTTAATTTGGGATATCCTAGATGTGAGTTATTCTTTTTAAATGCAAATTTAATAAAGAAATATGTAGAAGAATATGAACCGCAAGGAGTTAATAGGCTGATAAAGGATATACAAGAATTTTCCCATACTATTATTTATATGCCAACTTTCAGAGATGACCAATCTGATTTTATGTTAGCCTCAGGTATTAATTTGGATTTATTGAATGATTTTTTGGAGAAACGTGATGAACTTTTTTTATTTAAGTTACATCCTGCCACTGTAGTATCTAATGTTTCAAGTATATTTTCTAACATTCGTTTCTTAGATAAGGATGTAGATGTTTATCCAATATTACCATTTACGGATTTACTAATAACAGACTATTCTTCTATTTTTTACGATTATTTGTTATTGGATAAAGGTATTGTTTTATTCCCTTTTGATTATGAAAAATATATTTGTCAATGTAGGGATTTGGCTTTTGATTTTGATGATTATACTCCAGGTGTTCGAGCCTATAGTTTTGATTCATTAATGGAAATATTATCTGATTGGAATTATGGTAATAGTTTGACTACTGAACAAAACAGAATAAAAAAAATATTTTGGGGAGATATTCCGATGCAAAATTCATGTAAGGTATTAACTCGTTATATTATAAATAATGGTAGCAGTAATAATGTCGATTTATAAAAATGATAAATTGATATATGTAGCACAATGTGTTGACAGTTTGCTAAAACAAACATTCAAGGATTTTCATGTTTATGTTCAATATGATGGAGTTGTTGAAAGTGGTATAGAACACTTCTTCATGGAGTTAAATGATAGTCGGTTTCATGTTTATGGTAGAGATGAAAATTATGGGTTGGCATATTCATTGAATGAGTTGTTAACTATTGTACTATCTAAAGGGTATGATTACGTTCTCCGTATGGATGCTGATGATATTTGTCTTTCAAATAGATTTGAAAAACAAATAATCTATATGAACAATCATAAAAATATAGATATATGTGGAGGACATATTGAAGAAATGGATGAAAACAAAAAATCTATAGGGGTTATAAGATATCCTCTATCACATGATGAAATGAAATGTTTCTTTGGGAAAAGAAACCCATTGGCACATATGAGTGTTATTTTTAGAAAATCTTATTTTCATAAAGCAGGTTTATATCCCGTTGATACGGATAAAGATGAAGATACAATATTTTGGCTAAATGGTTTTTTATCAGGATGTAAGTTTGCCAATATAGATGAAGTGTTGGTACGGGTACGTGTAAATAAGGATTTTTATTTAAGAAGAAATGGTTTATCAAAAAGTCTATCTGATTTGAAAAATAGATGTCTTGTTATTAGAAAACTGAACTTATCATATGTGAATTATATATTTGCTTGTGCTCGTTTTGTTATATTTATTATTCCTATCCCTCATGTAACTCAATTTGCTTATAAGTTTTTAAGATAATTTTACAAGATTGAATGTTTATCAAATCTCTCTTTGACCGTGGTGCATCACTCTTCGGTTTAATCTTTTTATTCCCGGTTTTAATTATAATCAGCATTTTGATTCGTATCAAGATGCCCGGAGGTCCTGTCATATTTAAACAGAAAAGAGTTGGACAATATGGGCGGTTGTTTACGATGTATAAGTTCCGTTCAATGACTGTCGCCCATTCTGGAAGTTCCATTTCTGTAAAAGGAGAGAGTCGTATCACTCCGTTAGGAGCAGTACTCCGGAAATATAAATTGGATGAATTGCCGGAGTTATGGAATGTGTTGATTGGTGACATGAGTTTCGTTGGCCCTCGTCCCGATGTTCCCGGTTATGCTGATAGGCTTGAGGGGGAGCATCGGAGAATACTTCTCTTAAAACCCGGCATTACCGGCCCCGCAAGTTTAAAGTATCGGAACGAGGAAGAATTATTGGCAGAACAGAAGGAACCTCAAAAATATAATGATGAGTTTTTGTTTCCGGACAAAGTGCGGATAAATATTGAATATTTGGATAGTTGGTCTTTTTGGAATGACATCAAAATCATCATTTACACAGTGCTTGGGAAAGATTTATAAAATCCTTTCTTTCCTTTTTATTCCCCACTACGTGAGGAAATCGAATCATTAGAATAATCACATATATTTTATGGATAAGAGAATTTATCTTTGCCTCGCTCACATGAGCGGCAAGGAGATGGGCTTCATACAAGAAGCTTTCGATACGAACTGGGTGGTTCCACTCGGTCCGAACGTAAGCGGCTTTGAACAGGATTTGGAGGCTTTTGTAGGTGAGAATAAGCATGTGGTGGCTTTGTCTGCCGGTACGGCTGCTGTACACTTGGCTTTGGTGGCTTGTGGAGTGGGACAGGGTGATGAAGTGATGGTGCAGAGTTTTACGTTTTGCGCATCGAGCCATCCTATGACTTATCTGGGTGCTACTCCTGTGTTTGTGGACTCAGAAGGGGATACCTGGAATATGGATCCGCAGCTGCTGGAAGCGGCAATCAAAGACCGCATCGCTAAAACTGGTAAGAAACCAAAGGCTATTGTCCCGGTTTATCTATATGGTATGCCAGCCAAGTTGGATGAAATAATGGCTGTGGCGGAGAAGTATGGCATTCCGGTGATTGAGGATGCTGCGGAAGGTTTCGGCAGTAGGTACAAAGGACGGGTTTGTGGTACGTTTGGCAAATATGGTGTGCTGTCTTTCAATGGCAACAAGATGATAACCACCAGCGGTGGCGGTGCCTTGATTTGTCCGGATGCGGAGGCAAAGAAGGAGGTTATGTTCTATGCCACACAGGCACGTGAGGCTTATCCTTATTATCAGCATGAGAAGATAGGCTATAACTATCGCATGAGTAACATTTGTGCGGGTATCGGTCGCGGCCAGATGACGGTGGTGGATGAGCACATAGCACACCATAAGCATCTGTGCGGTCTGTATCGTGAGCTGTTGGCCGATGTGGAGGGAATCACGCTTCATGAGAATCCTTCCGGACGTTATGCCAGCAACTATTGGCTGAACACGGTACTGCTTGACGGGAATCTGCATGTGAGAGGTGAGGAGGATGCCTACCGTGAGACAGTGAAAGGTGCCGTTGGTGGTGCTGCGGGTGTTACTCATGAGTCAGTGAATGCCCATACTTCTTGTGAGCCTAACCGTAATGTGGAGGCCATGCGTGTTTGTTTGGATAAAGCCGGTATCGAGAGCCGTCCCTTATGGAAGCCCATGCATCTCCAGCCGGTTTATGCGGCTAATCCTGCCTATGTGAATGGTGTCAGTGAGGGCTTGTTCAAGCGTGGTCTTTGCTTGCCGAGCGGTCCTTATGTGATGGATGAGGATGTGAGATACATAGTAGATGAAATGAAGAATTGTATATTGTAGAAATATTTTTTGTTGATTTATAGCACTTTATCACTTTTCTCAGAAAAACTACTCCCAAGCACCTTTTTTCTTTGGCTACATAGTTTTTAATCCTCACCTTTGCATCGTTGATCAACGAAACGTGTGAATAGGAAAATGAATTTAAATCTCTAAAGAAAAAAAGTATGAGTGTAATTTTCAGGACGGTGGAGAGACCGTCGGACCCCAGGGTTGAAAACTCTCCCAAGAAGTATTATCCGCAGTTGGTGACATTGGGGCAAAGCGTGGATTTGGCGTTTATTGCACAGAAGATGCAGGACCGCTCTTCTCTGTCTATCGGTGACATCAAGAGTACGATGCAGAACTTTGTGGAAAAGCTGAAAGAGCAGTTGCTGGAAGGAAAGACGGTTAATATAGCCGGGCTGGGTGTCTTTATACTGGCAGCCAAATCGAAAGGTGAGGAAAAGGCTGATGACGTGACAGCCAAGAGTGTGGAGAGCGTCCGTATCTGTTTTCAGGCGAATAGGGAACTGAAGATATCGAAGGCTGCTACCCGTGCTGGAGAAAGGCTGGATTTGGTGAGTTTGGATGATTATCTTAAGGGGAAGACTTCTACAGATGGCGGCTCCGGTTCGGAAGGAGGAGGCTCGGATTCGGATGGAGACCAAGGTGAGAATCCACTGGGATAACAGTAGCGATGAATTATTAATCAGATAATGGATAATCTTTATGAAGAAAACGTGGAATGTGATTTTGAAACTTATTATTGCCGTAGCGAGTGCTGTGGCAGGTGTGATTGGCGGACAGACAATGATGTTTTAGTCCGATAGGATTTGATAAATAAAAAATGAGAAGAGCTGCTGGCAGGAAATCTGTCGGCAGCTCTTTTTTTAATCCTTGTATGCTTCTTCGTGTACCCCCGCTACTGCTCGTCCGCTGGGGTCGTTCTTTCCTTGGAAAGAGGCGTCCCATGCCAGCGCTTCGGCGGTGGAGCATGCCACACTGGGTACGCTGGGAACACTCCGGGCTGCGCTTTCACTGGGGAAATGCTCTTCGAAGATGGTGCGATAGTAATACTCTTCCTTATTTTGCGGGGTATGTATCGGGAAGCGTTCGGCGGCATGTGCCATCTGTTCGTCGCTGACGGCAGCGGCAGTGACGGCTTTCAGCGTATCAATCCAACTGTAGCCCACACCGTCGGAGAACTGTTCTTTCTGCCGCCAGGCAACGCTCTGGGGGAGTATGTCGGCAAAGGCTTCGCGGACTACTTTCTTTTCTATCTCCTTGCCGGGGCACATCTTGACTGCCGGATTGATGCGCATGGCAACATCCAGGAATTCTTTGTCGAGGAAGGGGACACGTCCTTCCACTCCCCAGGCTGCAAGGCTTTTGTTGGCACGGAGGCAGTCGTACAGATGCAGTTTGGAGAGCTTGCGCACGGTTTCTTCGTGAAAGGCTTGCGGGGTGGGCGCCTTGTGGAAGTAAAGGTAACCGCCGAACACCTCGTCCGCACCTTCGCCGCTGAGTACCATCTTGATGCCCATGCTTTTGATGACACGTGCCAGCAGATACATGGGGGTGGAGGCGCGGACAGTGGTTATGTCATAAGTCTCAATGAAATAGATGACGTCGCGGACAGCATCGAGGCCTTCCTGAACGGTATAGTTTATCTCGTGATGCACGGTACCGATATGACGGGCCACTTCGCGGGCTTTAATCAAGTCGGGAGCACCCTTCAAGCCGACGGCGAAGGAATGGAGCTGCGGCCACCAGGCATCTGCCTTGTTGTCTGTCTCGATGCGTTTGGCGGCATATTTCTTGGCGATGGCAGAGATGACGGAAGAATCGAGTCCGCCACTGAGCAGGACACCGTAGGGGACGTCGGACATCAACTGGCGCTGTACGGCGGCTTCAAGTGCGTCGTGCACAGCCGTGACTTGTGTGCTGTAGGCTGTCCGGCCTATCGAAGCCGGCGCGGCATTGCGTTCGGCGGCAGGGGTGTAGTTGTCTTTCACAGCGGCATAGTCCATCCAGTCGCGGGTGTACCAGCGGTGCATCTTGCCCTCGCGCCCACGGTAGTAGTGGCCGGGAAGGAAAGGCTCGTACTCATCGCAGAAACCCTCAAGAGCTTTCAGCTCACTGCCGAAGTAGATGTGTCCGTCTTTGTCGCGTCCTATATAAAGGGGGATTACGCCGATGGGGTCGCGAGCGATGAGGTAATCGTCCGTTTCTTCATCATAGAGGGCGAAGGCGAAGATGCCGTTCAGCTCTTCGAGGAAGCGGATGCCTTTGTCTTTGTAAAGGGCAAGGATGACTTCGCAGTCGGAACCTGTCTGGAAGGCGTATTTTCCGGCATAGCGGGCACGGATGTCGCGATGGTTGTAAATCTCGCCATTGACGGCAAGCACCTGTTTGCGGTCGGGTGAATATAAGGGTTGTCCGCCGGATTCCGGGTCGACAATGGAGAGGCGTTCGTGGGCGAGAATGGCGGAGCCGCCTACGTAGATGCCACTCCAGTCCGGCCCACGATGACGGATTTTCTGCGCCATCCGTAGCGCTTTGTTTCTCAACTCAGGAGTTTGAGACTGTATGTTGAAGATTCCTGCTATTCCACACATGAGAATTAAAAATTAAAGGTTAAAAATTAAAGAAAGGGAAATCATTTCTTGTTTTCTTTTAGAGGTTCGAGGTAACGATCTATTTCTGTTGCCACTCGTCGTCCGTCGGCCAAGGCACGTACCACGAGGCTGGCGCCGTGGGCGGCATCGCCTGCCACGAATACGTTCTCTGCAAACTTCGGTTGCTCGGGCTTGAGGAAACCCATGGCAAGAAGCACCATATCGGCTTCGATGACCTCTTTCTTACCCGTAGATTTCATGATAGGGCGGTTACCGTCTGTTGCCGGAAGCCACTCCACTTCTTCCACTTCCACACCGCATACCCTGCCGTTCTTCCCGATGAACCGGGTAGAGGCGAGGGACCATCGACGGGTACAGCCTTCTTCGTGGCTGCTGGTGGTTTTCAGTACGACGGGCCATTGCGGCCAGGGAGTATCCGGGTTGTGTCCTATGGGCGGTTGGGGCATAATTTCAATCTGGGTTACGCTGACGGCTCCCTGGCGAATGCTGGTGCCTATACAGTCAGACCCGGTATCGCCGCCGCCGATGACGAGTACCCGTTTGCCGCGGGCGTTGACGAGTTGGTCTTTCGGGAAGGTATCTCCATCCAGAATATGGTTCTGCTGTGCCAGCATGTCGAGGGCAAAGTAGATGCCTTTCAGCTCCCTGCCCGGAATGGAGAGGTCGCGGGCGGTGGGCGTACCGGTACAAATGGCGTAGGCATCAAATCCGGCAGGCAGTTTCTGTACATCGACATGGACTCCCATCTTGAACAAGATTCCTTCGGCCTCGAGGATTTTCATGCGGCGGTCGATGACGGCTTTGTCCAGCTTGAAGTTGGGGATGCCATAGCGCAGCAGTCCTCCCGGCATCGGTTTGCTATCGAATAGGGTAACTTCGTAACCTTTGGCGTTCAGCCGTACGGCAACGCTCAATCCGGCAGGGCCGGCGCCGATGACGGCTACTTTCTTTCCGTTGCGTTCGGGCTGGAGGGGGGTGATGTAGCCCTCGCGAAAAGCAGCCTCGGCGATGGCGGCTTCGTTCTCGCGGATAGTGACCGGTTCGTTGCACGAGAGTTTCAGTACGCACGACTTCTCGCAAAGGGCAGGGCAGATGCGTCCCGTAAATTCCGGAAAATCATTCGTACTGTTCAGTATTTGATAGGCTTCGCGCCATTTGCCCCGGTAGAGCGCGTCTTGGAATTCCGGGTCTTTATTGCCCAGCGGACATGCCCAGTGGCAGAAGGGTACGCCGCAGTCCATACAGCGCGAGGCCTGGAGTTTGCGGTCGTGGCTGTTCAGTGTCTGTTCCACTTGGCTGAAGTCTGTGATACGTTCGTGTATCGGACGGTAACCCGCCTCTTGGCGGGGGATATTGAGGAATGCTTTTGGATCTCCCATGATGAACAAATTAAAAAGTTAAAGAATTAAAGAATGAAAGGGGAATTTCCTTAGTCTTTCATTCTTTCATTATTAATTCGCGATTCAATAATCGCGTTGCATTTCTGCAATCTTCTGTTGCAATTTCTGCATCTGCTCCTCTTGCAGCACTTTTTTGTATTCGATAGGGACTACCTGGATGAACTGGTCGGCATAGCGTGGCCAGTCATCGAGCATGGTGCGTGCCAGTTTGGAACCGGTGTACAGGTAGTGCTGGCGGATGAGCTCGTGCAGTTCCTTGCGGTAGGAGGCCTCTTCGATGAGGCTCAGTTCCACCATTTCCATGTTGCAGAAATAGTCGAAGTTGCCGTCCCGGTTCCATACGTAGGCCACACCGCCGGACATGCCTGCGGCAAAGTTGCGTCCCGTCTGTCCGAGTACTACCACGCGCCCGCCGGTCATATACTCGCAGCAGTGGTCGCCTACACCCTCCACTACGGCTGTGGCACCGGAGTTGCGGACGGCAAAGCGCTCGCCTGCACGGCCGTTGATGTAGACTTCACCGCTTGTGGCGCCATAAAGCAGGGTGTTGCCTGCAATCGTGTTTTTCTCCGCCTCGAAGTTGCTCCGTACCGGAGGCAGGACGGCGATACGTCCGCCACTCAGACCTTTGCCCAGATAATCGTTGGCCTCGCCTTCCAGCTTGAAGTTGACACCCGGGACAAGGAATGCCCCGAAACTCTGCCCGGCGGAGCCTTTGAACTTCACGTTCAGCGTATGTTCGGGCAGCCCTTTTTCTCCGTATTTTGCGGCAATGACACCAGAGAGCATGGCGCCGCAGGCACGGTCGGTATTGGCGATGGTGTACTCCAGCGAGATTTCCTTCTGGTTCTCTACGGCTTCGGCGGCGGCATGTAGCATCTCTACATCTTTCACATGGTCGATGCCATGCTGTTGGTCGGTGACGTGGCGGATGGCGGCTTCATTGTCTACGCGTGCCAGTAGTTTGTCGAAGCTTATCAACTGATGTTTCCTGATTCCGTCATCCGGCTTGCGGACGATAAGGTCTGTACGTCCAATGATGTCGTCCAGGCGTTCCACCCCGATTTCCGCCAGGTATTCGCGTACCTCTTGGGCCAGGAAAGTGAAGAAGTTCACCAGATACTCGCTGCGTCCGCGGAAGCGCTTGCGCAGTTCTTCGTTCTGTGTCGCCACCCCTACGGGGCAGGTGTTCTGGTGACATTTGCGCATCATTACGCAACCCAGTACGATCAGGGCGCTGGTGGCGAAACCGAATTCTTCGGCTCCGAGCATTGCCATCAGTATGATGTCACGGCCTGTTTTGAGCTGTCCGTCCACTTGCAGCATCACTTGTCCGCGCAGGCCGTTCAGCACCAGTGTCTGCTGCGTTTCGCTCAAACCGAGTTCGGGCGAGATACCTGCATAGCGGATGGATGATGCAGGAGAAGCTCCCGTACCACCCTCTGCACCCGAGATGACTATCAAATCGGCCTTTGCCTTTGCCACACCGGCGGCAATGGTGCCCACACCGCTTTCTGCCACCAGCTTCACGCTGATTTTTGCCCGTGGGTTCACGTTCTTCAGGTCGAAGATGAGCTGTGCCAGGTCTTCGATGGAGTAAATGTCGTGGTGGGGCGGGGGGGAAATCAGCGAGATGCCCGGAATGGAGTGGCGTGTCTTGGCAATCACTTCATCCACTTTGAAGCCCGGCAGCTGCCCACCTTCGCCCGGCTTGGCGCCTTGGGCAATCTTTATCTGTATTTCGTCCGCATTCACCAGATATTCAGCGGTGACACCGAAACGTCCTGAGGCCACCTGCTTGATGGCGCTGCGCAGACTGGTGCCGTCTTCGCGCGGCATGAAGCGTGCCCGGTCTTCGCCTCCTTCGCCCGTATTGCTCCGGCCATGCAGCTTGTTCATGGCAATAGCCATGGCTTCGTGGGCTTCGCGGCTGATGGAGCCGTAGGACATGGCGCCGGTGACAAAGCGCTGTACGATGTTCTCTACCGGTTCCACCCGGTCTATGCTGATAGGAGCGCGGCGGAAGTCGAGGAAATCGCGTAGGAAGATGGGAGATTCCTTGCTGTCTACCATGGCAGTGAACTCCTTGAATTTCTTATAGCTTCCCAGGCGTGTGGCAAGTTGCAGTGTGCTGATGGTTTCCGGGTTCCAGGCGTGCTTCTCACCATCCTTGCGGAAGGCATACAGTCCGCGGTTCGGCAATAGCTCCGCTTCCCCCTTCTTTTTAAGAACCTCCATCCCTTCCTTGTGGAAGGCGATGGCGTCGCGTGCCACTTCATCCAGGCGTATGCCTCCGATGCGTGAACTCAGTCCGCCAAAGTAGGCATTGCTCAACTCCTCGCTCAGTCCTACGGCCTCGAAAATTTTCGCGCCCCGGTAAGAACGGATGGTGCTGATGCCCATCTTGCTCATAATCTTGAACAAGCCTTTGCAGACGGACTTGATATATTTCTTTTCGGCAGTGGCGTAATCGAGCTGTATTTCCTTTTCGTTCACCAGTTTGTCGATGACGGCAAAAGCCATATACGGATTCAGTGCGCTGGCTCCGAAACCCAGCAGCAGTGCGGCGTGCATCACTTCGCGGATTTCGCCGCTTTCTACAATCAGTGCCGTCTGCACCCGTTTGCCCACGGAGATAAGATGGTGGTGTACCGCCGACACGGCAAGCAGTGACGGAATGGCGGCATGGGCGGCGTCTACGTCGCGGTCGGAAAGCACGATGTAGTTCACTCCTTCGTTGACGGATTCTTCCGCCTGCTTGCAGAGGGTTGCCAATGCTTGCTGCAATCCCTGGCACCCTTTTGCCACTTCGAAGAGCAGGGGCAGTTTCACGGTCTTGAAGCCTTTGTACCGGATGTTGCAGAGAATATCCAGCTGGGCGTTGTTCAGGATGGGATGGTTCAACCTCACCATCTTGCAATGGTTTTCGCTGGGTGTCAGTATGTTCATGCCTACGGCTCCGATGTATTCGGTCAGCGACATTACCAGTTCTTCGCGTATCGGGTCGATAGGAGGGTTGGTGACTTGGGCAAACTGCTGGCGGAAATAGTTGTACAGTAGTTGCGCCTTGTCCGAGAGTACTGCCAGCGGGGTGTCATTGCCCATGGAGTTGATGGGTTCGGCACCGGTGGTACACATCGGGACAATCAGCCGTTCCACGTCTTCTTTGGAGTAGCCGAAGATGCGCAGCATGCTGTCGTAGTTCTCCACGCTATGGGAGACTTTGCGACCGCTTTTCAGTTCGTCCAGCTCGATGCGGTTGCCGGCCAGCCAAGTGCGGTATGGTTTGGCTTCGGCAAGTTGTTTCTTCAGTTCGCCGTCATAATATATTTCGCCTTTCTCGGTGTCTATAAGCAGTATCTTGCCCGGTTGCAGGCGTCCTTTTTCCTTGATGTCTCCCGGCTCGAAATCCATCACGCCGACTTCGCTGGCCACTACCATCATGCCGCCCTGCGTAATCAGGTAGCGTGCAGGGCGCAGTCCGTTTCTGTCGAGCATGCCGCCTGCATAGCGCCCGTCGCTGAAAAGCAGTGCCGCCGGTCCGTCCCACGGCTCCATCAGGATGGAGTGGTATTCATAGAAAGCTTTCAGGTCTTCGCTGATGGGATTCTTTTCGTTGAAAGATTCCGGCACGAGCATGGCCATGGCGTGCGGCAGGCTCAGGCCCGACATGATGAGAAACTCGAGCACATTGTCCAGCGAGGCACTGTCGCTCATGCCCGGTTGCACGATGGGGCGTATCTCCCGGATGTCTCCCAGGGCGGGAGAGGAGAGTACACTCTCACGGGCTTCCATCCAGCCGCGGTTGCCGCGGATGGTATTGATTTCGCCGTTGTGTGCCAGCAGGCGGAAAGGCTGTGCCAGTCCCCAGGTGGGGAAAGTGTTGGTGCTGAAACGGGAGTGCACCAATGCCAGTCCGCTGGTGAAGTAGCTGTTGGTGAGGTCGGGGAAGTAGTTGCGCAACTGCAAGGAAGAGAGCATGCCCTTGTAGACGATGTTCTTCGTAGAGAGCGAGACGATGTAGAAATCCTCGCGGGTGGGGATGTCCGACTTGCGTATTCTGTTCTCTATCCTTTTCCTTATTATATAGAGTTTGCGGTCGGCGGTTTCGCTTTCCGTAAATCCGGTGATGAAAATTTGCTTGATGTCCGGTTCGTTGGCAAGAGCCGCTTCTCCCAATATTTCGGGGCAAGTGGGCACGTTGCGCAGATGCATCAGGGTCAATCCCTCCTTTTCAATCTCTTCGATAATGACGCTCAAGATGACAGCCTGGTCTTTTCCGTCTTTGGGAAGGAAAAGCAGGCCGGTGCCGTATTTTCCTTTCTCGGGAACGGGAATGCCCTGCAACAGAATGAATTCGTGCGGTATCTGCAGCATGATGCCGGCACCGTCTCCGGTTTTGTTGTCCGCCCCTTCCGCTCCACGGTGGCGCATATTTTCCAGTACCTTCAATGCCGATTCTACCAGTTCATGTGATTTTCCTCCCTGGATATTGACCAGCATGCCTACTCCGCAGGCATCGTGCTCATGGGATGCCTCATACAAGCCCAACTGTTTGGGCTGTCGCTGGTAATCCTCTGCTTTTGTTTTGTTGTTAAAAAGTTCTTGTTTCATGATTATAAGCTTTCTTTATTGCTGTATAATATTGTTTGTGGTTTCAAAATGTTCGGCAAATATATGGTATTAATTGCAAAATGATAATATGTGTTCCTGCCTTCTTTCTTGCAAAATTCCTGCGATAGAAGATGAAGTTATGAATTGATAGAAAACACCCTCTGTTTTCTTTTAATCCTAAATCAAAATCAGACGGTTTGATTTGGATTTATAAATTGAGCCTTTTGCTTTTAAAATAATACTTTCTTTAACTTTTTGATGTAAAAACAACTTTTTTCTATTCTTTTGATAAATAAATAGTGGAAAGATTAACTTTATGTTCTTAAGAATATGTATATTTGCAACGCAAAATCAAATACTGATACATTATGTGTGGAATAGTAGGCTATATAGGTCAAAGGAAAGCCTACCCCATTCTTATCAAGGGTCTGAAGCGGTTGGAGTACCGTGGATATGATAGTGCGGGGGTAGCATTAATCAGTGATAACCGACAGTTGAACGTGTACAAAGCGAAAGGTAAGGTTTCGGAACTTGAAACTTTCGTTGCTCAAAAAGATATTTCCGGTAGCATTGGTATTGCACATACACGTTGGGCCACTCATGGAGAACCTTGTTCCGTCAATGCCCATCCCCATTATTCCTCTTCCGAACGCCTCGCCCTCATCCATAACGGCATTATTGAAAACTACGCCGTCCTTAAAGAAAAACTTCAAGCCAAAGGTTATGTATTTAAAAGCAGCACTGATACCGAGGTGCTGGTACAGCTCATTGAATACATTCAGGTGACAAACCATATTGACCTGCTGACGGCGGTGCAACTTGCCTTGCAGGAAGTGATTGGGGCGTATGCCATTGCGGTGCTCGACAAGGACAATCCGGATGGGATAATCGCTGCACGCAAGAGCAGTCCGCTGGTGGTGGGCATCGGTGAAGGAGAGTTTTTCCTGGCTTCGGATGCCACGCCGATTGTGGAATACACGGATAAGGTGGTGTATCTGGAAGACGAAGAGATTGCCCTCATCCGTCGGGGAGAGAAGCTGAAGGTTGTTAACCTGAAGAATGTGGAATGTCCGCACGAGGTAAAGACGGTAGCGCTCAATCTCGGCCAGCTGGAGAAGGGCGGTTATCCGCACTTCATGCTGAAGGAAATCTTCGAACAGCCCGGCTGCATTCACGACTGCATGCGCGGGCGTATCAATGTGGAGGGTACGAACGTGGTTCTTTCTGCAGTGATTGATTATAAGGAACGTCTGCTGGCGGCCAAACGCTTCGTCATCGTGGCATGCGGTACGTCATGGCATGCCGCCCTCATCGGCAAGCATTTGATTGAAAGCTTCTGCCGTATTCCGGTAGAGGTGGAGTATGCCAGTGAGTTCCGTTACCGCGACCCGGTGATTGACAGCAACGATGTGGTGATTGCCATCTCGCAAAGCGGAGAAACGGCCGATACGCTGGCCGCCGTGGAGCTTGCCAAAAGCTGTGGGGCATTTATATACGGCATCTGCAATGCCGTCGGTTCCAGCATTCCCCGTGCCACGCACACGGGTTCCTATATCCACGTGGGACCGGAAATAGGGGTGGCATCCACCAAAGCCTTCACGGGGCAGGTAACGGTGCTTACCATGCTGGCCCTGACACTTGCCAAAGAGAAAAAGACGATGGACGAAGGGCAATACCTGGCAATTGTCAAGGAGCTGGGGCATATTCCCGACAAGATGGAAGAGGTCTTGAAATTGAACGACCGCATAGCGGAACTTTCCAAGATATTCACCTATGCACACAACTTTATCTATCTGGGACGCGGATACAGTTATCCCGTAGCCTTGGAAGGCGCCTTGAAGTTGAAGGAGATTTCGTATATCCATGCCGAAGGCTATCCTGCCGCCGAAATGAAGCACGGCCCCATTGCTCTGGTGGATACCGAAATGCCGGTAGTGGTCATTGCCACCCGGAATGGGCTTTATGAAAAGGTGCTGAGCAATATCCAGGAAATAAAGGCGCGTAAAGGCAGGGTTATCGCCATTGTGACAAAGGGAGATACGGTCATCAGTAAAATAGCCGACACTTGTATCGAGCTTCCCGAAACAATGGAGTGCCTTGATCCGTTAATAACTACGGTACCTTTGCAACTGCTTGCCTATCACATTGCCGTGTGCAAGGGAATGGATGTGGACCAGCCGAGGAACCTTGCTAAGTCGGTGACTGTAGAATGAGGACATGTACAATTTACCATTTACAATGTACAATGGGGCTGCGCTTGGGAGGGGTAAATGTAAATGGTAATTGTATGCTATAATAAGGAAAAGAAAATTGTACACTTAAAATTGTACATTGTAAATGGTAAATAGTAAATAAATAGATGGAACAACTGAAGCATGAATGCGGCGTCGCCATGATACGCCTGCTGAAACCTTTGGAGTACTATGAAGAGAAGTACGGAACATGGATGTACGGACTCAACAAGCTCTATCTCCTGATGGAGAAACAACACAACCGTGGGCAGGAAGGTGCCGGACTGGCCTGCGTGAAACTGGAAGCCAATCCCGGTGAGGAATATATGTTCCGTGAACGTGCTCTCGGCTCGGGCGCCATTACCGAAATCTTCGGTACGGTGCAGGGCCATTTCAAGGACTTGACCAAGGAACAGCTGCACGATGCGGACTATGCCAAGCGTGTGCTGCCCTTTGCAGGGGAGGTCTATATGGGACACCTGCGTTACTCCACTACCGGAAAGTCCGGTATCTCGTACGTGCACCCGTTCCTCCGGAGAAACAACTGGCGTGCCAAGAATCTTGCCCTCTGCGGCAACTTCAACATGACGAATGTGGATGAAATCTTCGCACGCATTACCGCCATCGGCCAGCATCCGCGCAAATATGCCGATACCTACATCATGCTGGAGCAGTTGGGACATCGCCTCGACCGCGAAGTGGAGCGCCTCTTCAACCTTGCCGAAGCGGAAGGGCTGGCAGGCATGGACATCACCCGTTATATAGAAAACCACATCGACCTTGCCAACGTGCTGCGCACTTCGAGCAAGGAGTGGGACGGGGGATACGTGATGTGCGGACTTACCGGCAGCGGAGAGACTTTTGCCGTACGCGACCCATGGGGCATCCGTACAGCCTTCTGGTATCAGGACGACGAGATAGCGGTGCTTGCCAGCGAACGTCCCGTGATACAGACAGCCCTTAATGTTCCTGTCGAATCCATCAAGGAGCTGCAACCCGGACAAGCCATGTTTATCAACAAGGCCGGCAAGGTGCGCACCGTGCAAATCAACAAGCCGCGCGAGGTGAAGCCTTGTTCCTTCGAGCGCATCTACTTCAGTCGGGGCAGTGATGTGGACATTTACCGGGAACGTAAACTGCTGGGTGAGAAACTTGTACCCAACATATTGAAAGCCATCGACAACGATGTGGACCATACCGTCTTCTCCTTCATCCCCAATACGGCAGAAGTCGCCTTCTACGGTATGTTGCAGGGATTGGACGACTACCTCAACGAGGAGAAGGTGCAGCAGATTGCCGCCTTGGGGCATAGTCCCAGCCACGACGAACTGGAGCATATCTTGTCGCGGCGCATACGGAGCGAGAAGGTAGCCATCAAGGACATCAAGCTGCGTACCTTCATTGCCGAAGGAAACAGCCGGAACGACCTTGCCGCCCATGTGTACGACATCACTTACGGAAGCCTTGTCCCGGGAGTGGATAATCTGGTCATCATCGACGACTCGATAGTGCGTGGAACCACCCTGAAGCAGAGCATCATCGGCATCCTTGACCGTCTGGAGCCAAAGAAGATAGTCATTGTAAGCTCTTCACCGCAGGTACGCTATCCCGACTACTACGGCATCGATATGGCTAAGATGAGTGAATTCATTGCCTTCAAGGCTGCTGTGGAACTGCTGAAGGAGCGTGAGATGCGCGATGTAATTGCCGCCGCCTACCGCAAGTCTAAGGAGCAGGTAGGCCTGCCCAAAGAACAGATGGTGAATTACGTGAAGGAGATTTATGCTCCTTTCACTGATGAGGAAATCTCTGCCAAGATGGTGGAGCTTCTTACTCCGAAAGGGACGAAAGCCAAAGTGCAGATTGTCTACCAGCCTCTCGAGGGGCTGCATGAGGCCTGCCCCAAGCATCCGGGTGACTGGTACTTCAGCGGCGATTATCCTACGCCGGGCGGTGTGAAGCTGCTGAATAAGGCATTTATTGATTATATAGAACAAGTTTATCAATTTTAATTGAATCAATGAGAAATGTAACTCTAATCCTCGACGACGGGAGCCGCTTCCACGGCAAGTCGTTCGGCTTTGAAAAACCGGTAGCGGGAGAGGTGGTCTTCAACACAGCCATGACGGGTTATCCCGAAAGCCTGACCGACCCTTCGTATGCCGGACAGCTGATGACGCTCACCTATCCGTTGGTGGGCAATTACGGTGTGCCGCCTTTTACTCTCGAACCGAATGGGCTTGCCACTTTTATGGAGAGCGAACATATCCATGCCGAAGCCATTATTGTAAGCGATTATAGTGAAAATTATAGCCATTGGAATGCGGTGGAAAGCCTCGGTGACTGGCTGAAACGCGAACAGATTCCGGGCATCACGGGCATCGATACCCGCGAACTGACAAAGGTGCTTCGCGAGCATGGGGTGATGATGGGACGTATCGCCTTTGATGATGAATCGGATGAAATGCCTGAGGCCTCTTATGCCGATGTGAATTATGTGGATAAAGTTAGCTGCAAGGAGGTTATCCGTTACAACGAAGGAACCGGTAAGAAGAAAGTGCTCCTTGTGGATTGCGGCGTCAAGCATAACATCATCCGCTGCCTGCTGAAACGTGACGTGGAAGTGATTCGCGTTCCCTGGGACTATGATTATACTGGGATGGAGTTCGACGGGTTGTTCATCTCCAACGGCCCTGGCGACCCCGATACCTGCGATGCTGCCGTGCAGCATATCCGCAAGACAATGCAGAACGAGAAACTGCCCATCTTCGGCATCTGTATGGGAAACCAGTTGCTTTCCAAAGCTGGGGGCGCCAAGATATACAAATTGAAATACGGCCACCGCAGCCATAACCAACCGGTGCGTATGGTGGGTACGGAACGTTGCTTCATCACCTCACAGAATCATGGGTATGCCGTAGACAACAACACGCTGACAGAAGACTGGGAACCGCTTTTCATCAATATGAACGATGGTTCTAATGAAGGAATCCGCCACAAACGCAATCCCTGGTTCTCCGCACAGTTTCATCCCGAAGCTGCCAGCGGGCCGACGGATACGGAGTTTCTTTTTGATGACTTTGTGAAGTTGCTTTAGTAAGAGAATTTTATCAAGAATGATTGCGTTCATAATCTCTTGATAATCAGTATGTAAAAGACGGTATAATGAGTCCCATACTGAATGTCATTCAGTCCCAGAGTGAATACCTTTCAGTCCTATACTGAATGCCATTCAATTAGTGACTGATTGTGTAAGGTAAGAGAAAGATAAGGTTTTATTACTACTATTACATTTTTAATAAACAGATATGCAAATGAAAGAAAACAATATAAAGAAAGTCCTGCTGCTCGGTTCCGGCGCACTGAAAATCGGTGAGGCAGGAGAATTTGACTACTCCGGTTCGCAGGCGCTCAAGGCATTGAAGGAGGAAGGCATCTACACGGTTCTCATCAATCCGAACATTGCCACGGTACAGACCTCGGAAGGAGTTGCCGACCAGATTTACTTCCTGCCCGTCACTCCTTACTTCGTGGAGAAGGTGATAGAGAAGGAGCGCCCGGACGGCATCATGCTTGCTTTTGGCGGACAGACGGCACTGAACTGCGGTGTCTCCCTCTATAAAGACAAGATTTTCGAGAAGTACGGCGTGACGGTTCTCGGCACTCCCGTGCAGGCCATCATTGACACGGAGGACCGTGAAATCTTTGTGCAGAAACTGAATGAGATTGATGTGAAGACCATCAAGAGCGAAGCCGTGGAGAATGCGGCGGATGCCCGTCGCGCAGCCCGGGAACTGGGATACCCGGTCATTGTCCGTGCCGCATATGCGCTTGGCGGACTGGGTTCGGGCTTCTGCGACAATGAAGAAGAGCTGAATGTGCTGGTGGAGAAAGCCTTCTCCTTCTCCCCACAGGTGCTGGTGGAGAAATCGCTGAAGGGATGGAAGGAAGTGGAATACGAGGTGGTGCGCGACCGCTTCGACAACTGCATCACGGTCTGCAACATGGAGAACTTCGACCCCCTGGGCATCCATACGGGTGAGTCCATCGTTATTGCCCCGTCACAGACGTTGAGCAATACGGACTATCATAAATTGCGTGAACTCGCTATCCGCATTATCCGTCACATCGGCATTGTGGGAGAGTGTAACGTGCAGTATGCCTACGACCCGATGAGCGAGGACTACCGGGTAATCGAGGTAAATGCACGCTTGAGCCGTTCGTCTGCACTTGCCTCTAAAGCAACGGGTTATCCGTTGGCATTTGTAGCGGCAAAACTCGGCTTGGGCTATGGCTTGTTCGACTTGAACAACTCTGTGACAAAGACCACAAGCGCTTTCTTCGAACCCGCCCTGGACTATGTGGTCTGCAAGATACCGCGTTGGGATTTGGGCAAGTTCCACGGGGTGGACAAAGAGCTGGGTTCGAGCATGAAGTCGGTAGGCGAGGTGATGGCTATCGGCCGTACTTTCGAGGAAGCCATCCAGAAGGGGCTTCGCATGATAGGCCAGGGCATGCACGGCTTCGTAGAGAACAAGGAACTGGTGATTGCCGATTTGGACAAGGCTCTGCGCGAACCTACCGACAAACGTATCTTTGTCATCTCCAAAGCCTTCCGTGCCGGGTATACGGTGGACCAGGTGCACGAATTGACCAAGATAGACCGTTGGTTCCTGGAGAAGTTGATGAACATCATGGATACCAGCAGGGAACTGCACTCTTTTATGGCTGATGGAGAGTTGCCAATGATTCCCGTGGACTTATTGCGTAAAGCCAAAGTACAAGGCTTCTCTGATTTCCAGATAGCCCGTGCCCTCGGCTTGGAACAAGCAATGGACGGCGAAGAAGCCATCCTTGCCGTCCGCAATTTCCGCAAGAGTGCAGGCATTCTGCCCGTAGTGAAGCAGATAGATACCCTTGCCGCCGAATATCCCGCACAGACCAACTATCTCTACCTAACGTATAGTGGCACGGCAAATGATGTCCGTTACCTCGGCGACCGCAAGTCCATCGTCGTATTGGGCTCCGGCGCCTACCGCATCGGTTCTTCCGTAGAGTTCGACTGGTGCGGCGTGCAGGCCCTGAACACCATTCGCCAGGAAGGCTACCGCAGTGTCATGATAAACTACAACCCCGAAACCGTGTCTACGGACTATGACATGTGCGACCGTCTTTACTTCGACGAGCTCACCTTCGAGCGCGTGATGGATATTCTCGAACTGGAGAATCCCCACGGGGTGATTGTCTCTACCGGTGGTCAGATACCGAATAACCTTGCCCTGCGCCTCGATGCGCAGAAGGTACCTATTCTCGGCACAAGCGCCAGGAGCATCGACAATGCCGAAGACCGTGACAAGTTCTCCGCCATGCTCGACCGCATTGGTGTAGACCAACCCGAATGGCGGGCGCTGACCTCCCTGGAGGACATCAACGCCTTTGTGGATAAGGTGGGCTTCCCGGTATTGGTCCGTCCTTCCTACGTATTGTCCGGCGCTGCGATGAACGTCTGTTCCAACCGGGAGGAGCTGGAACGCTTCCTGAAGCTGGCGGCGAATGTCAGCAAGAAACATCCCGTAGTGGTGAGCCAGTTCATTGAGCATGCCAAGGAGGTGGAGATGGATGCTGTGGCGCAAGATGGAGAGATTATCGCGTACGCCATCAGTGAGCATATCGAGTTTGCCGGAGTGCATTCCGGTGACGCCACTATCCAGTTCCCGCCACAAAAGTTGTATGTGGAGACGGTGCGCCGCATCAAGCGCATCAGCCGCGAGATTGCCCGTGAGCTGAACATCTCCGGTCCGTTCAATATCCAGTATCTGGCACGCGAGAACGACATCAAGGTGATTGAGTGCAACCTCCGTGCCAGCCGTTCGTTCCCGTTTGTCAGCAAGGTGCTGAAGATAAACCTTATTGAACTTGCCACGAAGGTGATGCTCGGCATTCCGGTACAGAAGCCGGACAAGAATCTGTTCGATTTGGATTACGTAGGCATCAAGGCGAGCCAGTTCTCCTTCAACCGTCTGCAGAAGGCCGACCCGGTACTGGGTGTGGATATGGCAAGCACGGGCGAGGTGGGTTGCATCGGCAGCGATACTTCCTGCGCCATTCTCAAGGCGATGCTCTCCGTGGGATATCGTATTCCAGAGAAAAATATCCTGCTTTCTACCGGTACTCCGAAGCAGAAAGTGGACATGCTTTCTGCCGCGCGTATGCTTCAGAAGAAGGGGTATAAGATATTTGCCACGGGTGGTTCCAGCAACTTCCTTACGGAGAACGGTGTGGAGAATACGCGCGTCTACTGGCCCAGCGAACCCGAACGCCAGCCGCAGGCACTCGACATGCTGCACCGCAAGGAGATAGACATGGTGGTCAATATTCCGAAGAACCTCACCGCAGGCGAGTTGGATAACGGCTACAAGATACGCCGTGCCGCCATCGACCTCAATATTCCGTTGATAACGAATGCCCGTCTGGCAAGTGCGTTCATCAATGCATTCTGCACGATGATGCCGGATGATTTGGCTATCAAGTCGTGGGCGGAGTACAAATGATGATTTAATTTGCTATCTTTGCTGAAAACTAAGTTCGATGGAAACAATTTTGACCCAATACTATCAATCTCCTTATGGCGAGTTGCTCCTCGGCTCTTTCGGCGATAAACTCTGCCTATGCGACTGGATGCTGAACGAGAAACGTAGAGTACCCGTTGATAAGCGTATACGGCAGGCGCTGCATGCCGATTATGAGGAAGGCACTTCGGAAGTGATTGCAAGGGCAATCATTCAGTTGGATGAGTATTTTGCCTGTAAGCGGACCATATTCGATGTTCCACTGCTTGCAGTCGGAACAGAATTCCAGCGGACGGTGTGGCAGGAGTTGCAGAACATCCCTTACGGAAAAACAGTGTCCTACGGCGAGCTTTCACGAAAGCTGGGCAATCCGAAAGCCGTACGTGCGGTGGCGGCTGCCAATGGGGCAAATGCCCTCTCCATACTCATCCCCTGCCATCGTGTGGTGGGCAGCAACCATACGCTGATAGGCTATGCCGGTGGACTGGCAGCCAAACAAGGGATGCTGGCATTGGAAGCGGACTCTTGCGACGGACCGTCAGGCTCCCGTATAGGACAGCTGTTTTGAGGTCAGGTTTGTTTCTGGTATTCCGCCGGTGTCATCCCCGTCATACGTTTGAAGAACTTCGAGAAGAACGACGGATTGGGAAAGTTCAGTTCGTCTGATATTTGAAACACCAGTAGATTACTGTGTTTCAGCAATACTTTGGCTTCGAGGATAACTGCTTGATTAATCCATTGCATCACGGTTTGTCCGCTTGTTTCACGTATCACCGAGCTCAGATAGTGCGGTGTCAGGCATAGTTTGTCGGCATAGAAGTTGACGCTGCGTTCGTGCTTGCTGTGTTGGTTCACCAAAGCGATGAAGCGGCGGAATAGCTCTTCCTGGCGTGAAAGGCGTGCCGGAGTTGACTTGCATGTGTGCTCGTGGATATACTTAAGGTTATAGAGAAGTGAGACAATCAAGTGCTGTACAGCTCCGCGGCGGTAGGGCAAACAATGTAGTATATTCCACAATAAAGAGAAGAAGCTGCTGATGTGTGCCCATTCCTCGTTGTTGCATGAAAGGCGGATTCCGTTTCGTGTATAAGCTTCCGAAAGAATGGAATTCTGTAGTACGGGCAGAAAATTGGCAGTGGGCATGATGACTTGGAATTCGTAGTCGGGACTGACTTCCGATATTTCTATCAGCGAATTGTCAGGGATGATAATAATATCGTGGGCTGTAGCTTCATATTCGATAAGATTGATGGAGATTCGGCCCTTACCTTGCATGATGCGTACAATCCTTCCTTCTTTGGCACGATAAGGTTGCTGGGTGCGGAATAGCCTGAATCCCATTGCTTGAAAACTGATGACCATTCCCAAATCGTCGTTTATAAATCTGTATTCGGAATGTTCTATAAAATCCGGATTGTTGCGGATGTCCTCGAATGCGACGCTTATCGGTTTGTTCTTTTCCATATCTTTCCCTTTATGAATAATGTATATTTCCACCGCAAAGATAATAAAGTGTTCCTATTATTTGTCTTTTTCTACGAAATGTCGTACTATTAGAACATCTTTGCGCACAAATGGATTGTAAGGTTATAGGGTTATGCCTTTATCTTTGCATGTGTATAGAACAAAACCATGTAGAATAAACAAGAAACAGAATGGATATGAAACGAACCGTTTTCTTTTTTACCCTTTCTCTTGCCGCCATGCTGGCACATGCCCAGCTCACGTTGGAAGAGTGCCAGCGCCGGGCGCAAGACAATTATCCGTTGGTCAGGCAATACGGACTGATAGAAAAGGCACGCGGGTACGACCTCTCCAATGCCGGAAAAGGTTACTTGCCCCAGTTTTCCCTATCCGGCAAGGCCACGTACCAGAGTGACATCACCCGGCTACCGGTCGAAATCCCTAATCTCGACATCAAGACTGCTTCGAAAGACCAGTACCAGGTGATGCTCGAAGTGCAGCAGACCCTCTGGGATGGTGGGGATATACGTTCCAGAAAACGATTGACGCGTGCCGCCTCGGAAGTGGAACTGGAAAAACAGCATGTAGACATGTATGCCTTGACTGACCGGGTGAACCAGCTCTTTTTCGGCATCCTGCTGTTGGACGAACAGCTGAAACAGAACAGCCTCTTGCAAGAAGATTTAGGAAGAACCCACAAGCAGGTAGCCGACTATATAGCCAATGGCATCGCCACCCTGAGCGACCTGGATGCAGTCAGCGTAGAGCAACTGAACACCAGGCAGCACCGTGTGGAATTGGAGACCACCCGCCGTGCATACCTCAGCATGCTTGCTGCCTTTACGGGCAAGGATCTCTCTTCCGAAACGGTTTTATTGAAACCGGCTGCCGAAGAAAACATAGACCGGCAGATGAACAACCGCCCCGAACTTCGTTGGTACGATGCGCAGGGAGAGCAACTCCGCCAGCAGGAGGCAGCTTTGAACACCCGGTTGATGCCGCGTTTCGGCCTTTTTGTACAAGGGGCATACGGCAATCCAGGGTTGAATATGCTGAAGGATGAATTCAACGCCTATTACATGGCGGGGGTGCGCATGTCCTGGAATTTCGGCAGTCTGTATACATTGAAGAACGACCGCCGCAGGATAGACAATACCCGCCAACAGATAGAAACCGGCCGGGATGTGTTCCTTTTCAACATTCGCCTGCAGGCTACGCAGCAGGATGCGGGCATTGTATCCATGCGCCGCCAGATGGCGGATGATGACGAGATTATCCGTCTGCGTGGGAATATCCGCCGTGCAGCCGAGGCCAAGGTGCAGAACGGGACAATGACCGTGACCGATATGCTGCGGGAGATTACCAATGAAAGTATGGCACGACAGACCAAGGCATTGCATGAGGTGCAGTTGCTGATGAACATCTGGCAGCTGAAATATACGCTGAACAATTAATGACTATAATCCGTAATTTATAACTTGAAATAGTATGAAATCATTGAAATTATTTCCTTTTTTATTTCTCCTTGCCGCCTGTACCGGCGGTACTCCGAAATATGATGCGACGGGAACGTTCGAGGCTACCGAAGTCATCGTTTCTGCCGAGGCGTCCGGAAAACTGCTGAGTTTCGACATCGAGGAAGGTACGACACTGATAGACGGGCAGGAAGTAGGCATTATAGATACCGTCCAACTCTATCTGAAGAAACTCCAGTTGGAGGCCAGTGTCAAGTCCGTGGAAGGCCAGCGGCCTGATATCCTGAAGCAAGTAGCCGCCACTCAGGAACAGATTGTGCAGGCACGGCGCGAGCGCGACCGTGTGTCCAACCTGCTCCGTGTGGGTGCCGCCAACCAGAAGCAACTGGATGATGCCGAGTCCCTTCTCGAAGTCCTCCGCAAGCAGCTCGACGCACAGAACTCCACCCTGCGCAACAGTGACCGGAGCCTGACGTGGCAAAGTTCCTCTGTCGGCATCCAGGTGGCGCAGATAGAAGACCAGTTGCGCAAATGCCACATCACCTCTCCGCTGACGGGAACCGTCCTTGCCCAATATGCCGAAGCCGGAGAACTGGCTGCTCCCGGCACCCCTCTTTTCAAAGTGGCGGATATGGAGCAGATTTACCTCCGTGCCTACATCACCTCCGAGCAGCTTGCCGAAATCAAGCTGGGGCAGCAAGTGAAGGTTTATGCGGATTATGGAAAGGAAGTGCGGAAAGAATACCCCGGCATCGTCACCTGGATTTCCGATACGTCCGAATTCACTCCAAAAACTATCCTGACGAAAGACGAGCGCGCCAATCTGGTCTATGCCGTAAAGATTGCCGTGAAGAATGACGGGATGCTGAAAATAGGAATGTATGGAGGCTGTAACTTTAACTAATATCTCCAAACGTTACGGCAGCGTGGAAGCCCTGCGGGGTGTCTCTCTGTCAGTGGCTCCCGGTGAGCTTTTCGGCATCATCGGGCCGGACGGTGCGGGCAAGACATCGCTTTTCCGCATCCTCACCACTTTGCTGCTTGCCGACGGAGGCTCGGCTTCGGTCTGCGGTCTGGATGTGGTGAAGGACTACAAAGCCATCCGCAGGCGGGTGGGGTATATGCCCGGACGCTTCTCCCTCTATCCGGACTTGACGGTGGAGGAGAATCTCAATTTCTTCGCCACCGTCTTCCACACCACCATCGAGGAGAATTATGATTTGGTGCGCGACATTTACCGGCAGATAGAACCTTTCCGCAAGCGCCGCGCCGGAGCGTTGTCCGGCGGCATGAAGCAGAAACTCGCCCTTAGCTGTGCCCTTATCCATAAACCGGATGTCCTCTTTCTGGACGAACCCACTACGGGCGTCGACCCCGTGTCCCGCAAGGAATTCTGGGGAATGCTTCGCCGACTGAAGGAGCGGGGTATCACCATCATTGCTTCCACCCCCATCATCGACGAAGCGCGCCAATGCGACCGCATCGCCTTCATCAACGAAGGAGAGATAAAAGGCATCGATACCCCCGACCGTATCCTGACACGCTTTGCGGGCATCCTCTGCCCTCCGGGCTTGCAGCACGAACGGGTGGAAAACCACGAAAACAAGGTGATTGAAGTGGAAGGGTTGACCAAGCGGTTCGGTAATTTCACCGCTGTAGACCACATCTCCTTCCAAGTCCATCGGGGCGAGATTTTCGGTTTCCTGGGAGCCAACGGGGCAGGCAAGACCACCGCCATGCGCATGCTTACGGGACTTAGCCGCCCCACCGGCGGCAAGGCATGTGTGGCAGGTTTCGATGTGGCTTCCCAACCCGAAGAAGTGAAGAAGAACATCGGCTACATGAGCCAGAAATTTTCCCTTTACGAAGACCTCAAGGTGTGGGAGAATATCCGCCTCTTTGCCGGTATCTACGGCATCCCCGAAGCGGAGATTGCCCCCAAGACGGATGAGCTGCTCCTCCGCCTCGGGCTGGAAAAGGAACGGGATACACTGGTGAAAAGCCTTCCGCTGGGCTGGAAGCAGAAGCTGGCCTTCTCCGTCTCCATCTTCCACCGTCCCAAGATTGTCTTTCTGGATGAGCCTACGGGTGGGGTGGACCCTGCCACGCGCCGCCAGTTCTGGGAGCTGATTTACCAGGCTGCCGACGAGGGCATCACCGTCTTTGTCACCACCCACTTTATGGACGAGGCGGAGTATTGCGACCGCATCTCCATCATGGTAGACGGCGTCATCCGTGCACTCGACACTCCCGGGGAGCTGAAACGGCAGTTCAATGCCACTACGATGGACGATGTATTCCAACAACTGGCTCGTCAAGCTGTGCGAACCGCCGACTGAAAATCCGTGAAATCCGCATTATCCGAGCCTAAATATAAATATAGACAATGAAACAATTCATATCTTTCATCCGAAAAGAGTTCTTCCATATCTTCCGCGACCGGCGCACGATGCTGATTCTGCTGGGCATGCCCATCGTGCAGATAATCCTTTTCGGTTTTGCCATCACCACCGAGGTGAAGAACGTGCGTGTGGCGGTGCTCGACCCGTCGAATGACGTAGTTACCCGCCGTATCATCGACCGCATGGATGCAAGCGAATACTTCACCGTCATCCGCCGCCTGCATTCTCCCGCCGATATGGAGGCTTCTTTCGGAAGAGGGGAGATTGACATGGCGCTTGTTTTCAGCGAGCGTTTCTCGGACAAGCTTTATACCGGCGAGGCGCGCGTGCAGCTTGTCTCCGACGCCACAGACCCCAATATGGCGACTATGCAGGCAGGCTATGCCGCAAACATCATCTCCTCTGCCGGGCAGGAGATGCTTCCGCCGGGAGTGCATGCCGCTGCCATTGTACCCCAGCTCAAGCTGCTGTACAATCCGCAGATGAAGAGTGCCTACAACTTCGTGCCGGGTGTCATGGGGCTTATTCTGATGCTGATTTGCGCCATGATGACCTCCATCTCCATTGTGCGCGAGAAGGAGAAGGGGACGATGGAGGTCCTGCTGGTTTCTCCCGTCAAACCGCTTTTCATCATTCTGGCAAAGGCGGTGCCCTATTTTGTGCTGTCGTTTGTCAACTTGACCACCATTCTTCTGCTTTCGGTCTATGTGCTCAATGTTCCCGTGGCGGGCAGCTTGTTCTGGCTGGTGGTGGTGTCGCTGCTATTCATCTTTGTCTCCCTGGCGCTGGGGCTGCTGATTTCCACGGTCACCCGGACGCAGGTTGCCGCCATGCTGGTGTCCGGACTGATGCTGATGATGCCCACCATGTTGCTTTCGGGCATGATATTCCCCATTGAGAGTATGCCCGTTATCCTGCAGGCCATTTCAGCTGTGCTTCCTGCACGCTGGTATATCCAGGCGGTGCGTAAGCTGATGATTGAGGGAGTGGATGTTTCGCTTGTGCTGATGGAGGTCGGCATACTTGCCACGATGGCGGTATTGCTGATAACGGTGAGTTTCAAGAAATTCAAGCATCGGCTTGAGTAAAGAGCGGATATGAATTTTATATTAATTATTCAGGCAGAAGAACATAAGGACAAAAGGATACGGGAAATCTGTTCTTTTGTTCTTATGTCTAAAATCTTTAAAATATCGTCTTATGATAAAGTTTCTCATTGAAAAGGAATTCAAGCAGTTGTTCCGCAACTCCTTCCTGCCCAAGCTGATTTTCATTTTCCCGTGCATGATTATGATACTGATGCCCTGGGCCGCCAATCTGGAGATAAAGAACATCAATCTGAATATAGTGGACAATGACCACAGCGTCTTGTCTCGCCGTCTGGTAGATAAAATCGGTGCATCCACTTATTTCTGCCTGACAGCGCTTCCCGATACATACGATGAGGCTTTGCTGGCCATTGAAGCAGGTTCGGCAGATGTCGTGCTGGAGATTCCCCGTGATTTCGAAAAGGATTGGGTGAAGGGAGAGGCGCCTCGTCTGCTGGTGGCGGCCAATGCCGTGAACGGCACGAAGGGCAGTCTGGGAGGATCCTACTTGTCTTCCATCATCAGTGACTATACCCGTGAACTGGGTTCGGAGTCGTCTTCGCAAGGGCTTGCCGGGAAGCCGCTTCCCCGGGTGGACATCACTACGCAGAATCTTTACAACCCCACGCTGAACTACAAGCTTTTCATGATTCCTGCCCTCATGGTAATGCTGCTGACGCTGATTTGCGGTTTTCTCCCTGCCCTCAATGTGGTGGGCGAGAAGGAGGCGGGCACCATCGAGCAGATAAATGTCACCCCCGTCGGCAAGTTCACTTTCATTGCCGCCAAGCTGATACCTTACTGGCTGATAGGTTTTGTGGTGCTGACCATCTGTTTCGTTCTGGCATGGGTACTTTACGGCATTCTGCCGGCGGGACATTTCCTCACTATCTACGGCATGGCGCTGTTTTTTCTACCGGTGGTGTCGGGGTTCGGGCTGGTCATATCCAATCATTCGACCACGTTGCAGCAGGCCATGTTTGTCATGTGGTTCTTCATGCTTATCCTTATTCTGATGAGTGGTCTTTTCACCCCTATCCACAGTATGCCTGAGTGGGCGCAATGGATTACGCGCATCAATCCGCTACGCTATTTTGTGGAGGTGATGCGTACCATCTATCTCCGTGGTGGCGGATTTGCCGAACTGCTTCCGCAACTGGGAGCCGTGTTGGTCTTTGCATTGGTCTTCAATCTGTGGGCGGTAAAAAGTTATAAGAAAAGTAGTTAACTGATTTTTCTTTATTATTATCCTATTTGGCTCTCTTTTTTGAAGAAGGGCTACACCATTTGCCTTGGATAGCTACACCCTTTTGTGTTTAAGGCTACACCATGAGGAGGAAAAGGTGTAGCCCTTTTATTATGGATAATAAAAGCTGTTTTTTGTGCGGAAAAAAAGGTGCAAGTAGTGATATGTATCTAATGATAAAGACAACTGTTATACTTGTCAATTAATTGATAGAGTTTATATGATATCTATCAGTTCCCTTATTGGAAAAAACTCTTATCTTTGTACGCGAATAAATAAATATCTTATACCAAAATGAATACACGAACTACTTATCTTGCCTCGAAACCGCATTATGAGATTCTTGACGGACTTCGTGGCGTGGCGGCTGTCATGGTTATTATCTTCCATCTTTTTGAAGCACATGCAGGTGGCAGCCATCTTACTCAAATTATCAATCATGGTTATCTGGCAGTGGATTTCTTCTTCATGCTTTCCGGTTTTGTTATCGGCTATGCTTATGATGACCGTTGGAACCGGATGACCGTGGGCACTTTCTTCAAACGCCGTATCATCCGCCTGCATCCTATGGTGATTATGGGAAGCATTGTGGGCGCTGCCTTTTTCTATTTTCAGGAGTCGCCTTGTTTTCCACCTATCGAGAATACGTCCATCGGAACAATGCTGCTGGTGATGTTGCTGGGCTGTACCTTGCTTCCTCTTCCGCTGAAGTTCGACATTCGCGGCTGGACGGAAATGCATCCGTTGAATGGCCCGGCATGGTCGCTCTATTATGAATATATCGGTAATATCCTGTATGCGTTGTTTGTACGCAAGTTCAATAAGGTGGCCCTGTCGGTGCTGGTATTTGTGGCAGGGTGTTTTACGGTGTACCGTTGTCTGACTGCTCCTGCCGGCGATATTGTGGGTGGTTGGGCCTTGAACTGGGAACAGCAGTATGTGGGTATGGTCCGGCTGATGTATCCGTTCTTCGGCGGATTGCTTCTGTCACGCCTCGGCTGGCTGATACGGCTTGAAAAGCGTGCTTTCTGGTGGTGCAGCCTGCTGATTGTGGTGGTTCTTTCCATTCCCCGTATCGGAGGTGAGGATGGTTACTGGATGAACGGGCTTTACGAGGCTTTCTGTATTATCTGCATCTTCCCGGTCATTGTTTCGATGGGAGCGGGCGGCAAGGTGACCGGTAAGCGCTCTACTGCCGTATGCAAGTTCCTGGGAGATATTTCCTATCCGATTTATATCACCCATTATCCGCTGGTATATACTTATACGGCTTGGGTATGCAACAATAACGCTACAATGGCGGAAGGTATCCCTTATATGATACTTACTTTCGTGGGAGCCGTTGTCCTTGCTTATGCTTGTTTGAAACTGTACGACGAACCGGTGCGCAAGTGGCTGACAGACCGTTTTCTGAAAGGGAAGAAGAAATAGTTCCGTATGGCTATGGATATAAAAAATCTCCCGTTGCATTATCTTGTGCAGCGGGAGATTTTCTTTTTAATGGCCGGGCGTTATTTTACGTCGATGAATTTCTTGGCCTTTTCTTTTTCTGCTTCTGTAAACTTAGGCAATGTAATGTTCAACACGCCGTTTTCTACATGGGCGCCAATCTTTTCCTTATCGACATCGTCCGGAAGAATCATGGTTTGCTGGAACTTGGTGTATGAGAATTCGCGGCGCAAGTAGCGGCCTTCCTTCTTTTCGTCCTTGTTGTTCTCTTCCTTGCTTTCTGTTTTCTTTTCCATGCTGATGACCAGATTGTTTTCTTCATCGATGTGAACGTTGAAGTCTTCTTTTGTCATACCGGGAGCAGCCAATTCAACTTTGTACTCTTTTGCTGTTTCGAATACGTTGATGGCAGGGGCGGTGGCATTTGCTTTTACCATCCAATCATTGTCAAAGAAATCATTAAAAATACTCGGTAACCAATTTTGGTTTCTTCTTACAGGCATCATAGTTATAGTCTCCTATTGTTTAAGTTAAACATGCTGTTTAGTTTTGAACTCCGGTTCTTTGTCTTCGGGTGTCTGCCTTTTGGGTTTTCACCATCCGTTTCTTGAACCGTCGTTCGCTAACAATATTGCAAACCTTATGCCAACCAGTTTTCACTGACTTTATTGACTATTTGTCATTGAAAAACTGACTTATTTGCTTGTTTAATGCCATTTTGCTATCTTATTTATTAAAAATTGATAGATTTTCAGACTAATTTAAAACGCATTCTCCAACGCTTGGCTTCTTCGTCCCAATCGTGACTGATGATTTTGAAGGTTCCGATTTCTGATGTATTCTCCACATGTACTCCGATGCAGAGGCATTCGTCGTAATCGCCTACTTTCACGACACGTACCGTTTCCGAAGCACCATCGGGCAGGCGTTCCAAGTCGAAACGTCCTTGCGCTTCCTCTTGCGTAATGAATTCTGTTGTGACGGGCAGCTGTCGGGCGATTACCTCGTTTACGGCCTCTTCCAGCTTCTTTATTTCTTCTTCTGTGGGGCAGGCGGCAAGGAGATAGTCCAGCTTGCTCTTCTTCCGTTCTATGTGTGCTGATATGGAGCGGCCGCAACCGAATAACCTTATCATGGTCTGGTTGATGATGTGCTCCGTGGTGTGCATAGGAGGGTACTCCTGCTTGTTGTGGTCATTGAGATGAGGTTGTTGTTCCATGTATAATTTCAATAGTTGATATATATTTGATATTTTATCGTTTGAGGTTGGCCAGCACTTCTTCTTTCAGGATGCTGTATATATGTATATCTGTATATTCTCCAGAAGCCAGCAGTTCTCCGCAACGTTCTGTTCCCTCATGGACGAAACCGAGGCGAACCGGTACGGCGTTACTGGCTGCATTGCCCACGGCACAGCGAATTTGTATCCGCTTTATCTCTTTTTCTTGTACGGCCCACAGACACAGCTTGCGGACACTTTCAGTAATGATGCCCCGATGCTGGTATTCCGGCAGTAGCCAATAGCCGAGTTCTGTACGGTGGTTGTCGAAATCGGAGAAATGGAAACCTATCAGTCCGCAGATTTCATGTTGTTGGTTCCAAATACCGAATATTGGCTCATTTCGTTCGGCAGGAGCAGATAATACCTGACGTAAAAAAGCTTCTTCATCAGCTATTGTGCGCATATTATCCACAAATGGCAGCCATGTTCTTAAGTAGTCCCGGTGTGTGTCGATGGCATGGTAGATGGCTGCGGCATCTTCTATTCTGATTTCCTGCAGATAAATGTCCGGAAGGATGGGGAAGGAAATGGGAGAGGGGAGGATATGTACGTCTCCTGATTGGGACAGCTGTATCCTTTCCTTGATTTTTCCCCAGGCATGTGTATCGAACAGACAGCTTTCGCGCATGGTGTGATACATTTCCTTGAATCGGGACATGGGGATAGTGAAGCTCAATAAGTCCGCTTCGAAGTATGGGCGGACGGAGGGGTCGAAGAATCCCAGGAAAGTACGTTTCCCTTGTTTCCGGTTTTCAATGATGGTTTGGGTAATGACGGAACAGCAGCCGGAGCCGAATGGGGCTGCTACGGCATCCGATGCATTGTTGTCGAAGAAGGTCCATGTCGCCAGTCCGGATAGAATGTCGGGAGTTGGCAGGAACAGCAGTCCTTCCACTTCATCAAAGGAAGGTATCTTGTCTATGCGGGCAAAATGCAGATAGGCTTTGTCAGTTCTGGAAATCTGTAGCTCATTGACAAAATCTACCACCATTTCGGGAGTCTTCTTGTATTTCTCTTTCAAAGAGACAAACCCCGGGACGCGCTCGGGCATTTCAGTAAATCCGGTATAGAACTTGCCTCCTCCGCAGGTAATTGTTTTGTTGCTGAGACTGACGATTTTGCCGTCTCTGACTTGTTTCATGCATTTGAAGAGACAACCGGTTACTTTCTCTGTAGATGCCCCCATTCGGTCTGAATACCAAAAGGCGATGGGGAGTTCGGCGTGTTGGCCGAAAGCTTCCTGATAATTGGCAATAAATGTGTGTATATCCATGATGCTCGGATGATATTTATGATATGGTCTTTCTTTGGATTTTCCGTAAAGGTAATTCAATATTTTGATTCTTTTGCTTGCAGTATGCCTTTTTATCACTCTGCTTTCGAGCTTTTAATGATAGTAGAATAGGTTTTTATGGTATTTTAATTACTTTTGCATGAGGATTCTCAAAAAGTATTGCCTTTAACTAATCGGAAAGCCGGATGAAAAATATAATCATATTCTTGTGTCTTTGTACCATCTGTATGTGCCGCCTTCATGCTGCAGACAGCAGCCGGGCGGATTCTTTGCTGCTGAAACTGGACCAGGCGATAAAGGAGCGTCCCATATACATGGAGCAGAAAGAGCTGAAACTGGTGGAACTGAAAAGACAGTTGCATCGGCAGATACCGGATGAAGAACGTTTTGCCATTCTTGGCACATTGCTGGATGAGTACCGTTCGTTCAATACGGATTCTGCATTGCACATGGCCGAGGAAAGGGAACAGATAGCCATACGTCTTGGAAACCGGGAATACATAGACAATGCCCGCATGAATAAAGCAGATGTTTTGGGAATGACCGGTATGTATAAGGAAGTTATGGATTTGATGCGGAATATCCATATAGACCGGTTACCGGTGGATATCCATCCATATTATTACCATATCTACCGTACGGTCTATGGCCTTATGGCCGATTATGCCGTGACGGCATATGAAAAGAAGCTTTATACGGAGCTTACGGACAAATATCGTGATTCGTTGCTGTTGGTCAATAAAGATAATCTTCTGATACATACCTTGATTCAGTCCGACCAGTATAATGTACGCAATGAATATGACAAGGCCATCCGTTTGCTGACGGATTATCTGGCGCTGCAGAAGGACTATGAACACGACGTTGCGATTTGTGCCTATACTTTATCAGAGTCTTACCGGCTGAAAGGGGACAAAGAGAAGGAAAAGGAATACCTGATTGTTTCTGCTATGGCGGATATGAAAACCGCTGTCCGTGAATATATCTCTTTACGCAAGCTCGCCGTACTGCTTTACCAGGAAGGAGACATCGAGCGTGCCTATTCTTATGTAAAGATATGTATGGAAGATGCAGCCGCCTGCAATGCCCGGTTGCGCAAGCTGGAGATTCTGGAAATCTTTCCCATCATTAATGATGCTTACCAGCAAAAGACGGAGAAGCAGCAGGAGCAGATGAAATGGGCACTGGTATCTATCAGCCTGCTTTCACTTTTTCTGTTGCTTGCCATATTTTATGTATACAAGCAGATGAAGAAAGTGGCTGCCGCCCGCAGGGAAGTGATTGACGCCAACAAACGGTTGAAGGAGCTGAATGATGAGCTTCACCTTTCCAATGCACAACTCAAGGAGGCCAACCACAGCATTGCCGAAAACTCCTATCTGAAGGAGGAGTATATCGGCCGTTATATGGACCAGTGCTCGGTCTATTTGGAAAAGATGGACAATTACCGCCGGTCGCTGGGAAAGATTGCCGCTACCGGAAATGTGGAGGAACTCTACAAGAACATCAAGTCTTCTAAATTCATAGAGGGGGAATTAAAGGAATTCTATACCAACTTTGATAATACCTTCCTGCAGCTGTTTCCTACTTTTGTAGAAGACTTCAATGCCCTGCTTGCCGATGATGAGCAAATATCCTTGAAAGCCGGCGAACGGATGAATACAGAGTTGCGCATCTTTGCATTGATACGTTTGGGTATTACTGACAGCGTGAAGATAGCCCAATTCCTTCGATATTCTGTTACCACCATTTATAACTATCGTACGAAGGTTCGCAACAAGGCTGCCGGTGACCGCGACTTGTTGGAACAGGAAGTGATGACAATTGGCAAGTCGAAGAACTGAGAATAGGGGTTTTGAAGCTTGGAAGTGTCTCTTTTACGCTTATATTTTCACTACTTTTTTAGTTGGGTAATAATTTTATATATTATTGGTATATAGTGGTTTAAGTATTTTTGAATGATGTAAACCACTACTTTTTTACTCTTTCCTCCACTATTGGCTTCTCTTATCTGATACATTTGCATTGTCCCTCTTCGGAAAGAGTGACACATGTGATTTATGTTTTTATTATTAACTTTAAATTCTTATATTATGCAAAAGTACAAAATGCCAATCAGCAGGCTACGGATGATGGTTTGTCTGATAGGAATGTTACTTCCGATGTGCATGTTCGCACAGCAAATTACAGTACAAGGTGTAGTGAAAGACCAGACCGGTGAAACGGTTATTGGCGCCAGTGTAATGGAAAAAGGAACCACAAATGGGACAATAACCGGTATTGACGGTGATTTCTCTTTGAACATGTCTCCGAACGGTACTCTTGTCGTTTCATTTGTAGGCTATAAGACTCAAGAGGTGCAGGTGAAGGGACAGAAACAGCTTCAGGTAGTTTTGTCTGAAGATGCCGAAATGCTGGATGAAGTGGTGGTGATAGGGTATGGCACCATGAAGAAAAGCGACCTTACAGGAGCAGTGTCCTCCATCGGTAACAAGGATATCAAGGATTCCCCCGTATCCAATTTGGGACAAGCCATCCAGGGAAAAATCTCAGGTGTGCAGATTGTAGATGCCGGTAAACCGGGAGACAATGTATCCATCAAGATTCGTGGTTTGGGTTCTATCAACAACTGCGACCCGCTGGTCGTGATTGACGGAGTGCCTACCGACTTGGGCTTGTCTTCCTTAAATATGGCCGATGTGGAACGTTTGGATGTATTGAAGGATGCTTCGGCCACAGCCATCTACGGTTCCCGGGGAGCTAATGGAGTTGTGATGATTACCACCAAACGCGGTACGGAAGGAAAAGGAAAACTTGCTGTATCTGCCAATTACTCTTTCCAGAATGCTACGAACGTACCTTCTTTATTGAACGCGGCGCAGTATGCCGAGTTGAGTAATGACATGATGGTGAACAGTGGACGCAATCCTAATCCGGAATGGGCCAATCCTTCTGAATTGGGTGCAGGTACCGACTGGATGGATGAATTGCTCCGTACGGGTGTGATGCAGAACTATACGGTAAGTTATTCCGGCGGTAACGAGAAATCCCATTATTATGTGTCCGGTGGTTTTCTGGATCAGTCCGGTATCGTGAAGAGTGTGAATTACCGTCGCTTCACATTCCAGTCCAACAGTGATGCGCAAGTCTTGAAATGGTTGAAGTTCTCCAATAACATTACGTTCAGTGCCGATACGAAGAAGTCGGGCAGCTATAATATAGGTGATGCGCTGAAAGCGCTCCCCATTTATCCGGTGAAGAATGAAGATGGCAGTTGGAGTGGCCCTGATGGTAACTCGGAATGGTATGGCAGCACGCGCAACCCCATTGGACCGACGGAACTGAACAAGAGTCAGACTGATGGATATAACTTCCTGGCCAACTTGACGGCAGAACTTACTTTTACCAAATGGCTTAAGTTTAAAAGTACTTTCGGCTACGATGCCAAATTCTGGTTCATAGACAACTTTACCCCCAAGTATAACTGGAAACCCACTCCCACAGAGGAGACTTCACGTTATAAGAGCGATAACAAGTCGTTCACTTATTTGTGGGACAACTATTTCCTATTCGACCATACTTTTGCAGAAAAACATCGTGTGGGATTGATGGCCGGTATGTCTGCCCAATGGAACACCAACGACTACCTGAATGCGCAGAAGAATGTGTTTATGTTCGACAATGTGCACGAAATGGATAATGGCGAGGAAATGTATGCCATCGGTGGAAACGAGACAGAGTGGGCATTGCTCTCTTACATGGCACGTGTCAACTACTCTTACGAAGACCGCTATTTGCTGACTGCAACCATTCGTCGTGACGGTTCCAGCCGTTTCGGTAAGAAACATCGCTGGGGTACTTTCCCTTCCGTATCTGTGGCATGGCGTGCCTCTCAGGAAAAGTGGTTTCCAAAAAACGACTATATCAATGACCTGAAAGTGCGTGCGGGATACGGTGTGACCGGTAGCCAGGCAAGTGTTGGAAACTACAGCTATCTGGCATCCTACAATACCAGTGTATATCCTTTCGGCATTTCGAGCGGCAATCAGACAGCGCTGGTTTCTTCTACTCTCGCCAACCCGTATATCCATTGGGAAGAGGTGGCACAAACCAACATCGGTTTTGATGCCTCACTGTTCAATTCACGCGTTATGTTCTCGTTCGATGCTTATCTGAAGGAGACGAGAGACATGCTGGTAAAGGCGTCTATCCCCATCACATCGGGATTTGAAGATACTACAACCACGTATACCAATGCCGGAAAAGTACGTAATCAAGGTATTGAAATGAGTCTGCATACCATCAATCTTACCGGTGAACTGGGATGGGAAACGAACCTGACCGCCACTTACAATAAGAATAAAATTAAGGATTTGAACAGCGACGTTCCTTATTACATTAACCAAATCAATAACTCCTATGTAACGATGCTGGCAAAGGACTATCCCATTAATGTCTTCTACGGCTATGTTACGGACGGAATCTTCCAGAACCAGTCTGAAGTGAATACACATGCCGTGCAGCCGGGAGCTGAGCCGGGTGATATCCGTTTCAGGGATTTGAACAACGATGGTGTCATCAATGATAGTGACCGTACCGTCATCGGTAACCCGAACCCAAGTTGGCTGTTCTCCATGAACAATAGCCTTTCCTATAAGGGTTTCGAACTTTCTGTTTTCTTACAAGGTATAGCCGGAAATAAGATATACAATGCCAACAATATCGACAATACCGGTATGGCAGCTGCCTATAACCAGACTACCGACGTACTGAAGCGTTGGCAAGGAGAGGGGACCAGCAATTCGATGCCGCGTGCCGTGTTCGGCGACCCCAATCAGAATACACGCGTGTCAGACCGCTTTGTGGAGAATGGTTCTTATCTGCGTTTGAAGAATATCACACTCTCATACACTTTCCCGAAGCAGTGGTTACAGAAAGCCCAGATTGAAAATGCACGCCTTTCCCTATCTTGTGAGAATGTGGCTACCATCACCGGATATTCCGGTTTCGACCCTGAAGTGGGTATTAACGGAATAGACCAGAACCGTTACCCCATTTCCCGTACGTTCAGCTTAGGATTAAACTTTAACTTTTAATGATTGACTCGGATATGAAAAAGATAACAAATTTACTATATATGCTGGCAGTATTGCTGCTGGCTTCCTGCAGCGACTTTCTGGACAAGTCTCCTAAAAATACGGTTGACCCGGAAACGACGGTGACCGATGATGTGGCCATTGCTCTGACCAATGCCTGCTATCGCACCCTTCAGTCTTCCAATATGTACAACCAGCGTATCTGGACACTGGATATTGTGGCGGGTAACAGTTTGGTGGGTGCCGGTGGCGGTACCGACGGCCTTGAAACGATACAAGCTTCTAACTTCATAACGCAGAGCGACAATGGCATGGCATTGTACATGTGGCGTTCTCCCTGGGTGGGGATAGGACAATGCAACATTGTGTTGAATAGTCTTCTGGAGGCTGAAGCTGTGTCAGAGAGAATCAAGAACCGCTGTCTGGGAGAGGCTTATTTTCTCCGTGCACATTATTACTATGTATTGGTACGTCTGTACGGTGGTGTTCCACTGCGTTTGGCTCCTTATAATCCGGGAGAACCGACAGACATTGCACGCGCTACAGTCGAAGAGACTTATGCCCAGATAATTTCCGATTGTAAGAATGCGGTTGACCTGCTTCCTGCCAAGTCTTCTTACGACGACGAGAACGTGGGACGTGCCTGCAAAGATGCAGCTTTGGCCATGTTGGCAGATATTTATCTGACGCTGGCTCCTAATCATACGGAATATTATCAGGAGGTGTCTGATTTGTGTGATGAGATAACAAATTTGGGGTATGACCTTTCTTCCTGCAAGTATGAGGACAATTTCGATGCATTGGTCAATAACGGGCCGGAATCTTTGTTCGAGGTCCAGTATTCGGGCAATACGGAATATGATTTTTGGGGAAACAATCCGCAGTCTTCCTGGCTTTCTACTTTCATGGGTCCCCGTAATTCGGACTTTGTTGCCGGCAGTTATGGCTGGAACCAGCCTACAGAAGAATTTGTGGGTCAATATGAGAGCGGTGACAAACGTAAGGATTTGACCGTGCTTTATGCCGGATGTCCGGATTTTGACGGTAAGGCTTACAAAAGCTCTTATTCCAATACGGGATACAATGTACGCAAGTTTCTGGTGTCGAAAACGGTTTCTCCGGAATACAATACCAATCCTGCCAACTTCGTGATTTATCGTTATGCGGACGTCCTGCTGAAGAAGGCCGAAGCTTTGAATGAAATGGGACGCCCTGACCAGGCTGCCGTGCCTTTGAATATTGTACGTAAGCGTGCCGGACTGCCGGAGGTTTCGGGCTTGTCACAGGAAACCATGCGTGAAAAGATTATCCATGAGCGCCGCATGGAACTAGCTTTCGAAGGGCATCGCTGGTTCGACATGATTCGTGTCAACAATGGAGAGTATGCCATTAAATTCCTGCATTCCATTGGAAAGAGCAACGTGAACAAGAACCGCTTGCTGTTCCCTATTCCGCAGACGGAGATGGATGCTAATACCTTAATGGTGCAGAACCCGGGTTATTAATTAATTTAATCAGAAGAATATGAAGAAATATATTTCACACCTTGTATTTGCCTTACTGGGCTGTGCAGCCTTATCTGCTTGTGTAGATGATGATTACATGGAATTGGATAAAGGACAGAATGAACTTGTACTGACGGCCAGCAAGACGGAAGTTGTTTTGAATGAGCAGGCACATGCCGATGATGCCCTGGAGCTTTCCTGGACTACGGGAACCAATTATGGGACGGGTAATAAAATTTCCTATACGCTGGAATTGACCAAGACCGGCAGTGATTTTGCAGATTCTTATGTAGCTGTGGAGAATGCCGTACAAGAATACTCATGGAAAAAGAGCGTGGAGGAATTGAATGACATCCTACGCAACCATTTTGGGGCAACTGCCGGGGAGAACATTTCGTTGGAAGCGCGCTTGACAGCTACTGTAACAGAACGGGACGAAAAACAGGTGTCTACCACTGCTTTCAGTGTTACAGCCTATAAACCGCTCACATCCACCCTTTATCTGATAGGTAGTGCCACTCCGGGCGGCTGGAGTGCCGATGATGCGACAGAGATGACCCGCAAGGACAATGGTATCTTTACATGGACGGGCCGGCTTGTGGCCGGTGAGTTTAAGTTCATCACGACCTTAGGCTCATTCCTGCCCTCTTACAACAAAGGAACAGATGGATTGCTGGTTCTTCGTAGCAGTGATGACCAGCCGGATGAACCTTTTGTTGTCGAAGAAGACCATAATTACATCGTCGAAGCCAATCTGTTTACCGGTGTTCTTACATTGACCCAGACAGAGACGTTGGCACCTGCCTACGACCAGCTTTATTTTGTGGGTAACGCTACGGATTGGGGATTCGTGAAGATGAAACAAGATGTGCTCGATCCATACTTGTTCCGCTTCGGCAAGTTCTTTGAAGTGGGCAAAGGAGGGGAATTCAAGTTCGGAACCTCCGATGGAAGTTGGGAGAACATGTATAAGGCCAAGAATGCCGATGCTGCTTATACCGATACAGAAGTGGTGTTTGTGAAAGGGTTCGACCCGGACAATAAATGGGTGCTGAAAGACGGGGAATGCGGCAAGGCCTACAAGATTTGCATGGATATCCGTAGTGGTAAGGAACGCATGATGATGAGCGAATTTACTCCGTATGAGATGATTTATATGGTAGGTGATGCTACTCCGGCCGGTTGGACGATTGGTGATGCTACGCCGATGCAGACAACGGATAATCCGTATGTGTTTACTTGGAAAGGTACGCTGAATGCCGGTGAGTTGAAATTTACTTGTGATAAGCAGGAAGATTGGAATGGAGCTTGGTTCATGCCGGCTGTAGCAGACAAACAGCCTGCAGGAGAAACAGAACCGATGCTTTTCCTTGATAAATCAGACGAAGCGTTCAAAGCGCAATATCTGGACGTGATGGTAGGCGGCATCGACCAGAAGTGGAAGATTACGACAGCAGGTTCCTATCTGATTACTTTGAATCAGCTGGAAGAGACAATTTCAATCGTGAAACAATAGGTATCTACAATAGATGAAGAAGATAGTTTATACAACAATGGTAGCCTTGCTGCTGGTTGCATGCAGCAAGGAGAGTGATGATACCGGTAGCGGTACCGGTGGAGGCGGAGAGAGTGGAGGGGTTACGGAAGTAACCCCAGTCACCTCGGACTTGACGGTCAATCTCACTACCGACAAGGCATGTTACCGGCCGGGCGAGAGTGTTTCTTTTACAGCTGACGCCCTTCCTGCCGGAGCTAAAATCCGCTACCGGACAATGGACAAGGTTGTATCGGAGCAGGCTGCTGTCGGTACTACTTGGACTTGGACTGCTCCGGCAACCGATTATACCGGTTATCTGGTGGATGTATACCGTACAAAAGAGAATGGAACAGAGGTTATTCTTGGTACTATTGCCGTAGATGTATCCAGTGACTGGACACGTTTTCCACGTTATGGTTTCGTTGCCACTTTTGATGCTTCGAAAAAGGTGGATGGAGTGATAGAGAAGGAGATGGCTTTCCTGAACCGTTGCCACATTAACGGGGTACAGTTTCAGGATTGGCACAACAAGCATCATTGGCCGTTGGGCGGTACGCGTGAGCATCTGGACGAGGTCTATAAGGACATTGCCAACCGGGAGGTCTATACCGAGGTAGTGAAGAAGTATATCTCTACACAACACAGCCTGGGCATGAAGTCCATGTTTTACAATCTATGTTTCGGAGCTTTGGACGATGCCGTTTCCGACGGAGTAAAGGAAGAATGGTACATATTCAAGAACACGGGACGCATGGATAAGGATTCGCATGACTTGCCCTCCAGTTGGAAAAGTAATATCTTCCTGCTCAATCCCACCAATACGGAATGGCAGGCATATATTGCCCAGAAAAACGATGATGTTTATGCCAATCTGGACTTTGACGGTTATCAGATAGACCAACTGGGAAACCGGGGTGACCGCTATGACTATGATGGCAATAAGGTAAATCTGCCTAAGGGATATGCCTCGTTCATCGAAGCCATGAAACAGAAGCATCCGGACAAGCGTTTGGTGATGAATGCCGTCTCCAGCTATGGAGCTTCCCAGATAGCTGGTACGGGTAAAGTGGATTTCCTTTATAATGAAGTATGGGGCGATGAGGCAGGCTTCAAGGATCTGCACACCATTATCAAAGCGAACGACCAGTATGGCAACCATGCCTTGAAAACGGTGTTTGCCGCATATATGAACTATGACAAGGCAGGTAGCAGTACCGGTGAGTTCAATACACCGGGTGTGCTGCTGACGGATGCTGTGATATTTGCTTTGGGAGGCTCTCATTTGGAATTGGGTGACCACATGCTATGCCGCGAGTACTTTCCAAGCACGGCTTTGCAGATGAACGATGTACTGAAAACAGCCATGATTCGTTATTATGACTTTATGACGGCTTATCAGAACCTGCTTCGTGATAAAGATACGGAGGCGGAGATTTCCGTTTCTCTGAACTGTACGGATGCTGCGCGGAATCTTTCTCTGAATGCATGGCCGCCGCAGAAGTCTGCCATCACTGTATATGCCAAGAATGTAAATGGCAGGCAAGTCATTCATCTGCTCAACTTCCTCAATGCGGATAACTTAAGCTGGAGGGATTTGAACGGAACAATGCCCGAACCGCGTCTGGTGTCCGACGTGCCGTTGAAGATGAATGTTTCCGGTAAAGTGAACAAGATATGGGTTGCATCGCCCGATTTCCATGCCGGTGCTTCGCAGGAACTGTCATTCGAACAGAAGGACGGCACGGTTACCTTTATCTTGCCTTTGCTGAAGTACTGGAGCATGCTTGTGATGGAATAAGAGTATCCAATAAAGGAACAAACAGATTATAGTAATGAAGAAATATATATTTTTATTTTTTGCCGTCTGTGCATTTTCAGTATATGCGAATGCACAGAACCGCACCGGAGACTGCACTTCCTATACCAGTGATGACCGGAGTGTGACCTTCTATTTAAATGACAGTTCTGCCATACAATTACGTCTGTGTAGCCAGTCTACGGTACGTATATGGTTTTCTCCCGACGGTAGTTTCCAGCGGAGTAATCCTTCCTTTGCCGTCGTCAATGAGGACTTGGAGGATGTCGGTACCGTCCATGTGGACGAGCAGAATGCCTGCTACGAGATTTTTACCCCTAAACTCCGTATCCGGGTAAACAAGTCTCCGTTTAACTTACAGATATTCGACAAGTATCAGAAACTGCTGTTCAGTGATTATGCCGATAAGGGGCATATCAGTAACGGGCAGCGCAAATTGGAATACAAGACCCTCCGTCGTGACGAACACTTCTTCGGCTTGGGAGAAAAGACCGGCAAGCTGGACCGTCGCGGCGAAGCCTACAAGATGTGGAACAGTGACAAGCCTTGTTATAGTGCCGTTGAGGACCCGCTCTACAAGAGTATTCCGTTCTTTATGAGCAGTTATCGTTATGGTATTTTCCTGGACAATACGTATAAAACCGAATTTAAGTTTGGTACGGAAAGCCGCGATTACTACAGTTTCGAGGCTCCTGGGGGAGAGATGATTTATTATTTCATCTTCGGGAAGGATTATAAGGAAATCATGAAACAATATGTCGACCTGACGGGAAAACCCATAATGCCTCCTAAATGGGCATTGGGCTTTGCACAATGCCGGGGACTGCTGACGAGCGAGAAATTGTCTTATGAAATAGCTGAAGGCTATCGTAAGCGCGGAATTCCTTGTGATGTTATTTACCAGGACATAGGCTGGACACAGTATTTGCAGGATTTTGAGTGGCGGAAAGGGAACTACGAGAATCCGAAAAAGATGCTTGCAGACCTCAAGGATATGGGCTTCAAGGTGGTGGTTTCGCAAGATCCGGTCATTTCACAAGCCAATAAGCGGCAATGGGAGGAAGCCGATAGGTTAGGGTATCTGGTAAAGGACTCCACCAACGGCAGGAGTTATGACATGCCCTGGCCCTGGGGCGGTAATTGTGGCGTAGTGGACTTCACCCTTCCTGCTGTGGCAGACTGGTGGGGAGCTTATCAGCAGAAGCCCATTGATGATGGCATTGCCGGTTTCTGGACTGATATGGGTGAACCTGCCTGGAGCAATGAGGAGCAGACGGAACGCCTGGTGATGAAACACCATTTGGGCATGCATGATGAGATTCACAATGTTTATGGTCTTACGTGGGATAAGGTGGTGAAGGAGCAGTTTGAAAAACGGAATCCTAACCGTCGCGTATTTCAGATGACACGTGCCGCTTTTGCGGGCTTGCAACGCTATACTTTCGGCTGGACCGGTGACTGTGGAAACGGTGATGACGTGACGCAGGGTTGGGGACAGATGGCCAATCAGATTCCGGTACTGTTGTCTGCCGGTTTGGGAATTATTCCTTTTACTACTTGTGACATTACCGGTTATTGCGGAGATATAGAGGATTATCCTGCGATGGCTGAACTTTATACGCGGTGGATACAGATGGGCGCTTTCAATCCCCTGAGCCGCATTCATCATGAGGGCAACGTGGCTGTGGAGCCGTGGCTGTTCGGCGAAGAGGCCGAGAAGAATGCCAAGGCAGCCATCGAATTGAAGTATCGTCTTTTGCCTTATATCTATACGTATGCCCGCGAAGCACACGAAACGGGGTTGCCTCTCATGCGACCGATGTTTCTGGAATATCCGGCAGATATGGAAACGTTCTCTACGGATGCCCAGTTCATGTTTGGCAGCGAACTGCTGGTTGCTCCGGTGGTAAAGAAAGGAGCGCGAAACAAGAATGTGTATCTTCCTGAAGGAACTTGGATTGACTACAACAACAAACACACAGCATATAGCGGTGAGCAATGGATGACGGTGGATGCTCCCCTCAATACTATTCCTATGTTTGTAAAGCAGGGAAGTATCATACCTCAAATGCCGGTCATGAACTATACGGATGAGAAACCGGTCTATCCGGTTACGTTTGAGATATTTCCTGCTGCAGCGGGCAGTGAAACTACCTTCTCGCTTTATGAAGATGCAGGAACTGATTTAGGATATTTGCGTGGAGAGTTCATGCGCACTCCTATTACTTGCCAGACTACCGACACAGGCTATACGCTGAAAGTAGGTACACGGACCGGTGAGAAATATAGCTTACCCGGCCAACGAAACCTGATGTTCTGCATCTATACGGAACAGATGCCGAAAACAGCTTTGCTGGACGGTCAGAAAATCAAGAAAACGAATGTCGGAAAGCTGGAAGAAAATCGGGAGACAGAGTTTACGATAACTGCCTGGTGTCCCGACAAGAAGCAGGGGACCTGCCTGCTGAGGTTGCCGGATGATGGAAAGGAACATATCATTGAGTTTGTCTATTAACACAAAAAACATATCATTATTATGAAGAAATTTGTACTTAGCGCAGCTTTGCTTTTTTCTGCCCTGGCGGGGAATGCTGAAGGCATTTCATCCCCTTCGGGCATGGTGAAGCTGGATTTTGAACTGACAAAAGACGGGAGACTAGCCTATCAGGTGGATTATAAAGGGACTCCCGTCATCAATCCCAGTACGTTGGGATTGGAACTGAAAGGAGCTACCAGCCTGATGGATGGTTTCAAAGTAGTAAAGACTTCTACTTCCACTTTCGATGAAACCTGGCAACCGGTGTGGGGGGAAACAAAAGATATCCGCAACCACTACAACGAATTGCTGGTAGAACTTGAACAACCGTCTACCACTCGTTTTATGAATATCCGTTTTCGGGTATATGATGACGGCGTGGGATTCCGTTATGAGTTTCCGCAACAGAAGAATCTGGTTTATTTTGTGATAAAGGAAGAGCATTCCCGGTTTGCCATGACCGGCGACCATACTGCCTGGTGGATTCCGGGAGATTATGATACCCAGGAATATGATTACACGGAGTCCAAACTCTCTGAAATCCGTGGACTGCTGCAGGGAGCTGTGAGTGACAATGCGTCACAAACTGTCTTTTCGCCGACAGGTGTCCAGACTTCCATACAGCTTAAAACAGCTGATGGAGTGTACCTTAACCTGCACGAGGCAGCCTTGGTGGACTACTCTTGCATGCATCTCAACCTGGATGACAAGAACCTCGTTTTTGAATCCTGGCTGACTCCGGATGCTCAAGGAAATAAAGGGTATATGCAGTCTCCCTGCCATACTCCCTGGCGTACGGTCATAGTCAGTGATGATGCCCGCGAGATACTGGCCTCCAATTTGATTCTCAATCTGAATGAGCCTTGTAAGTATGATGATACCTCCTGGATTAAGCCGGTGAAATATGTCGGCGTATGGTGGGAAATGATTGCAGGGGGAAAGCCCTGGGCATATACTTTTGACCTCCCTTCTGTGAAACTGGATGATACGGACTATTCCAAGGTGAAACCGAACGGCATTCATCCGGCCAACACGGCTAATGTGAAGAAGTACATAGACTTTGCTGCCGAACACGGTTTTGACCAGGTATTGGTGGAGGGTTGGAATACGGGTTGGGAAGACTGGTTCGGTAATTCCAAGGATTATGTTTTCGATTTCGTGACTCCTTATCCCGATTTTGACATCAAGTATCTGAATGAATATGCTCATTCCAAGGGTGTCCGTCTGATGATGCACCATGAAACATCGGCTTCCGTCCGTAACTATGAGCGGCACATGGAAGCTGCCTACCGTCTGATGAATAAATATGGATATAATTCGGTAAAGAGTGGCTACGTAGGCAATATGATTCCCCGTGGCGAGCATCACTATGGACAATGGATGAACAACCATTACCTATACGCCGTGACCGAAGCTGCCAAACACAAGATAATGGTCAATGCCCATGAAGCGGTACGTCCGACTGGTTTATGCCGTACCTATCCCAATCTGATAGGCAATGAATCTGCCCGAGGCACGGAGTACGAGGCTTTTGCCGGTAACAAGCCCTTCCACACAACGGTACTTCCGTTTACCCGTTTGCAGGGTGGTCCGATGGACTATACGCCCGGTATCTTTGAAATGGACATCAATAAGTTGAATCCGAACAGCCATACGCATGCCAATACTACCTTGGCGCGTCAGCTGGCACTTTATGTCACTATGTACAGCCCTCTACAAATGGCTGCCGACCTTCCTGAGAATTATGAGCGTTTCATGGATGCTTTCCAGTTCATCAAAGATGTGGCTGTGGATTGGGACGACAGCCGCTATCTGGAAGCTGAGCCGGGACGTTACATCACTGTTGCCCGTAAGGCAAAAGGTACGAATGACTGGTTTATCGGTTGCACCAGCAGTGAGCACGGACATGCTTCAACTCTGAAACTGGACTTCCTGGATGCAGACAAGCAGTATATTGCAACCGTCTATGCCGATGCAAAAGATGCCGATTATAAGACAAATCCGCAAGCTTATGTTATCCGTGAAGGTATCGTTTCTCCCAAAACGGTCTTGAAACTGAAAGCTGCTTCCGGTGGCGGCTATGCCATCAGCATCATGGAGGTGAAAGATAAATCTGTATTGAAGGGACTGAAGAGGCTTTCCGGGAATATCTGATTTACGGGCATAAAAAAAGGAGTACCGCTGTACTCCAACCTTTGTTAACCTTAAATCTAATACTATGAAAAACACATTGCAAAGATACGGACTTTTGATAAATCTGCAAATTATCCAACTAAAAAAGTATGTTTTATAACACTTATTAGCCGTTTATTCCTTTGCTTCTATTTTTGTTAACAAAAAGGATGCGAATGTGTCAAAAGCACATGAAGACTTTTATAATGTTATAATATTAGGCGCGGATTACGCGGAATAATGCGGATTCAATAAACTAAATCCGTGAAATCTGCGTCATCCGCGCCTAAAATAAAGCGTTAAAGAAGGTTTTGACACATTCCCCTTACCCTTTTACTTCCTGATACATAAATCTTTTAATGCTCTTCTTTGCCGTTTTCTCGAACTCCTCGAAGTGTATCTTGACTTTTGTAATCTGGCTGTAGGCCGGTAATTGCAGATTCAATTCATTCCGATTGTCCTCCATAACCTTTTCGATGTCCGATTGTTCCATACCATGGGCGAATGCATCGTCAAAATCCGGATAGATAAGAGCCACGAGCTTGTCTTTCTGCAATACGATCAGTGATTCGGACACATAGGGCATGTTGTTCAGTTTGCTTTCAATCTCCTCGGGGTAGATGTTCTGACCACTGGCTGTGAGCAACATGTTTTTGCTGCGTCCGCGGACAGTGACATATCCTTCGGTATCCATCGTTGCAAGGTCGCCGGTGTGCAGCCAGCCGTTTACATCGATGATTTGGGAAGTCGCTTCGGCATTTTTGTAATAGCCCAGCATCAGATTGGCACCTTTACAGATTATTTCTCCTGCCACGTTCTGAGGGTCGGGAGAGTCTATCTTTACTTCCATGCGGGTGGTTGCCTTGCCACAAGAGGCCAGTTTCAATGTTTCCCAGCGGCTGGAACAAATGATGGGGCCGCATTCCGTCATTCCGTATGCAATGGTATAGGGGAAGCCTATCTGCTTCAGGAAGCGTTCCACTTCGGCATTGAACGGTGCTCCTCCGATGATTATTTCATCGAAATTACTGCCGAATACTTCCATTGCCTTTTTGCGCATGTCAGCCTTGATTTTATCGTTGACAATGGGCATCCGCAATAGCAGCTTGCCTATTTTATTGTCTATCCGGGGCAGGATATCCTTCTTGATAATCTTTTCTACGATGAGCGGTACACACGAAATGACCCGTGGCCTGATTTCGGAGAATGACTGTGCAATAATCTTGGGAGACGGCATACGGGTAAGGAAATACAGATGGGCGCCTGCGGAAAAACCGTATAGAAAATCGTACACCATACCAAATACATGTCCCAGAGGCAGCATGGATACAATATGGTCGCCCGGACGTACGGGGAGCATCTCATGGCAATATGCAACATTGGACCAAAGGCTGCGATAGGGGAGCATGACCCCTTTGGAATATCCCGTGGTGCCCGAAGTATAGTTTATGACAGCCAGTTCTTCGGGTGATTCCTCCTTGCGGTAGCTGATATGCTCGGGGCGGAAATTCTTGGGGAAACGTGTGCCATAGAGGACGTTGCGATGCTCGAAAGCCTCCATCAGCTGCTCGTTGCGGCAAACTACCGGAGTGAAGTCCGTCAGCAGTACGATACCCATCAGCAGGGGCATTGCCTCTTCATTGAGGTTTTCCCATGCCCGGTCGCCGACAAACAGCAGCTTGGCTTCGGAATGATTGACGATGTTGTGGATATTGTCGGCCTTGAACTCATGCAGAATGGGAACAATGACAGCTCCATAGGTAACTGTAGCCAGAAAAGCGACTGCCCAATGTGCACTGTTACGTCCGCAAACGGCAATCTTGTCACCGGGCCTAATGCCGGCGCTTTCCAATACGATATGGAATTTGGCTATTTTCCGTGCTACATCTTTGTATTGCAGTGTAATTCCTTTGTAGTCTGTCAGGGCGTTGCGATCCCAGTTTTTAATAATGCTTTGTTCTATATAATCGATGAACCCTTGTTCTTGTTCCATTCAGCTGTTGCACACTTTAGTTAAAACTGCGCAAAGATAGGTCTTATAGTGATGCAAAGCAAATAGTTTCCACTTTTTTCTTGCCCTGAAACGGATAGAAACTTATCTGTAATTCTTATTCCTTGCTATTTTCCGAAATAAGAAGCAGCTTGTCACCGGCATGAAGTTTTAATGTTCCGTTCGGAATGAGGTACTCATCGCCACGTTTTACAATCATCACCAGTGTGCCTTTGGGCAGGTTCATGTCTTTCAGGGTGTCTGCCTGCTCCAGCATTTCTTGTGTAATGGTCATGTCGTGCAGGTTGGAGTCAATCTCTTCGGGCAGTTCAACTCCGAAATCATTTCCGGTCTTTTCCAGCGGGGTGGAGAGGCCAAGCAGCCGGGCTACCCAGGAGACTGTGGTACCCTGGATGACCAGTGAGACGATGGTTATGAAAAATACGATGTTGAAGATGACATGGGCACCGGGCACATTAGCCACCACGGGATAGGTGGCAAAGATAATGGGTACTGCGCCACGTAATCCTACCCACGATACGAATAGCCGTGACTTGAGGGTGATTCTCTTGCCAAAAGGCAGCAGGCAAAGAAAAACGCTGAGAGGACGTCCCACGACAATCATGAATACGCCGATGAGCAATGCCACGACTGCAACTTCCAGCATCTCATGGGGGTTGACAAGCAGACCGAGGCAGAGGAACATGATGATTTGGAAAAGCCAGGTCAGTCCGTCCATAAAAGTATAAATCTCTTTCCGGTGCATGATTTTGTTATTGCCTACCATCATTCCGGCGATATACACGGCCAGGTAACCGTTGCCTTTCAGCAGGTCGGTGATGGAGAAGGTGAAGAATACAAAGGACAGCAACAGGATAGGATAGAGTGCCTGGTTGTCTATATTCAGCCGGTTCAGCATAAGGATGGCCAGCTTTCCGAGGAAATAACCGGTTGCGGCACCGACAATGAACTGTATGGCAAAAGAGCCCAATATCTGGGGAACTCCCATTCCGGAGGACTGGATGAATTGAATCAGCACGATTGTCAGCATATATGCCATCGGGTCGTTACTACCGCTTTCCAGTTCCAGCATGGGGCGCAGATTATGCTTCAGGTTCATTTTTTGTGAACGCAGAATGGCGAATACAGAGGCTGAGTCGGTAGATGACATGGTGGATGCAAGCAAAAGGGAGGTTATCAACGGCAGGTGGATGTTGGTCCAGCTCATGCCGGACAGCCACCAGATAAATAATCCGGTAAAGAGGGCCGTGAGCAGCACTCCTGCAGTTGACAAAACAATGCCGGGAGTCAATATGGGCTTTATCTCCGTAAACTTGGTGTCCATGCCACCGGAGAACAGAATGATGCTGAGTGCAACCATGCCGATGAACTGTGCTTCCTTGGCGTTGTGGAACTGCAATCCCAATCCGTCACTGCCGAACAGCATACCGACGACAAGGAAAAGCAATAACGCAGGCACTCCGAAACGGTAGCCGGTCTTGCCGACAATGATGCTGACGAAAAGTAATATGGAACCTATAAGTAGTATGTTTCCTGCTGTAAATATCATAAATTCTATGCTATATAGTTTGAAATGTGATGTTTCTTATGTCTAATAGTACAAAGATATGCAATGTGTTTAACAAATACAAATCTAAAATAGTTCAATTGAATTTTAAAATAAAGGTGGTTTCTTTACCAGGCAATAAGGATAAATTTCCGCCGGAAAGCCTCATTATTTGCCGGGAAATACTCAATCCAATACCGCTTCCGCCCTCTTTGGTCGTAAAGAAGGGGATAAATATGTGTTCGGCAATGTCATTGGGAATGGCAGGTCCGTTGTTGGAAATTTCTATCAGTATGGCTTCCGCTTCGTTGCAGTAGGCACGTATGTTGATATGTCCTTCTTTATCTGTATTTTTATCCGATTCGATGGCTTGTATGGCATTTTTCAGTAGGTTGATGACCACTTGTGATACCAGGTTTTCATCGGCATATAGAATAAGGTCGCTTGGCGCGATGTCCGTATGAAAGGTGACCCGGACATCGGGGTGCTGGTGACGGGCGAGTTCGACCATCCGCTCGATAAAGCTTTTTACGTAGAACAAGGATGGTTCGGGGGTGGGAATACGGGTGAATTTCCGGTATGATTCCACAAAAGAGAGCAGGCCCTTGCCTGTACTGCTGATAGTCTGCAGGCCGTTTCTGATTTCTTCTTTGGAAACTTGCGCTTCGGTCAGTCCCAGCAGTGTATCGCTCAGGGAGGTTATGGGAGTGACGGCATTCATTATTTCGTGCGTCAGTACGCGGGTAAGCCTAATCCAGGAATCTATTTCCTTTTCATCCAGCTCGTTGTTGATGTCGTTCAAGGCGAGGATGCGCAGATGTTCTTTACGGACTGTGATGTCGCTGACGCGGACAGACATGTTGACAGTGCCTCGCTCGTTGTTGAAAGGCATTTGCAATTTGTCTCCCGGGCGGCAATTGGCAAGAAGGGACGAAAGACGCGGGTCTACGCGGTTCAGCTGACTGACGTGGGTAAAGACATTGAGGCCCAGCAAACGGAGGGCTTCGCTGTTTTTCTGATATACGGCACCATTGTCGTTCAGGACAAGGATACCGGTATTCACGCAGTCCAGGATGAGTTCGTAGTACTTTTCTTGCTGGGCTGTTTCACTTTTCACATTATAAAGTATATGGGCAACCCGGTTCAATGCACGGTTCACGAGGCGTGCGTCGGCAGTGTTTTCCGTTTCGGAGAAGTGGATGGCATTGTCGTTGTTTTCGATGGCGTCGAGCATGAAAAGCACCTTCCGCACATGATGGCGGTATAGCTTCTGCTGCCAGTACAGGGCTATGGAAAGCAGCGCAGTACAGAGCGCGCCCCAAAATACGTCCACAGTCCACATCACCCCTGCAAGGAGCGCTACTGCCAGACTGACGGCAACGCGGAATGAATAATTAAAGGCCATACTTCTTCATTTTGTTGTACAACGTCTGGCGGGTGATACCCAGCTGTGCGGCGACGGCAGAGAGATTTCCGCTACATTTGTCGAGCGTCTTCCGTATCATCTGCATTTCCATTTCTTCGAGCGTGGATGCGGCTGCTTCGGGAGTGCCGGTTCGCCGTGCCAGCTGGAACAGTTCTGCGGGAAGGGTTTCGTTGTCACAGATAATAATGGCTTTTTCGATGGCATGTTCCAGTTCGCGGATATTGCCGTACCAGGGGTGGAGCGTAAGTTTCTCGCAAGCGCCGTCCGTCAGGCGGACGGGGGGCTTGTCATATTGCTTGCAGAAGCGGGCGATGAAAAGTTCTGCAAGGGGGATGATGTCTTCGGGCCGCTCGCGCAACGAGGGTATCTCAAGATGTATCGTGTTGATGCGGTATAGCAGGTCCTCGCGGAATTCGCCTTTTGCCACCATCTCGGGCAGATTGCGGTTTGTAGCGCAAATCAGCCGTATGTCTACGGGAATGGGAGTGTTGCTGCCTACACGGACAATGCTGCGTCGTTGGATGGCGGTCAGCAGTTTGGCTTGCAGATGGTAGGGGAGATTGCCTATTTCATCGAGAAAGAGGGTGCTGCGGCTGGCTGCTTCGAACTTGCCGGCACGGTCGGCATGGGCATCGGTGAAAGAGCCTTTCATGTGGCCGAACAGTTCGCTCTCGAAAAGGCTTTCGGTGACTGCACCCATATCCACACTTACCATCTCCTGCCGGTTGCGCGGTGAAAGGGAGTGAATTTCGCGTGCCAGCATCTCTTTACCGGTACCGTTCTCGCCCGTAATAAGGATATTGGCATCGGTAGAGGCCACTTTTTCCACCAAAAGGCGGAGCTGCTGCATGGCGGGGCTGTTTCCCCAATACATGTTGCGGGTATCTGCAAACAGGTGGCTGCTTTCTGCCGTACGTCCGGCATTTGGGCCGTTGGCCGGAGATTTTGTTTCAGAAGCTGATACGGCATTCAGTAAGGTTTCCACCAGTTTCTGGTTGTTCCAGGGTTTCACGACGAAGTCTGTGGCTCCTTCCTTGATTCCCCGTACGGCAAGGTCAATGTCGGCATAGGCGGTAAACAGCACTACGGGCAGGGTGGGACATTGCTTCTTTATTTTATGGAGCCAGTATAGTCCCTCGTTGCCGGTGTTGATGCCCGAGGTGAAGTTCATGTCAAGAAGAACCACTTGCCATGACCTTTCCCGCAATACGCTGGGCAGGGTTACGGGAGAGGGAAGTGTGATTATCCCTTCAAAATATGGCTTCAACAAAAGCTGCAAGGCGGTAAGTACGCCTCGGTTATCATCGACAATCAGGATGTTTCCATTTTTTTTTGCCATAAACTATTTCTGTTTTCTGCAGGCAAAGTTAATGATTTATCTGCATTATATTCGGTAAATCTCTCAGTTTTCAAAGTATTAAGATTCTCCTTCTCATTTAGCAAATCCTTATGCCGCTTTATTTTATATTTTTGCTTGCTAAGAATTAATCGTCCGACAGCTGTTGAATTATCGTCCGATAACTGTTGGACGATAATTCAACAGCTGTCGGACGATAATATAACGATTGTGGGACGAATAGATTTAAGTAAAACAGAAATTAGTTTGTAGCAACTTCAGTAAGAGCTCATGGCGGTACTGAAAAAATTTATAGCAGTTGCAGTTTGATGCCAAATGACAAGCTCAGATAATCCTTGGGTTTCAGATACTTGTTGGTGAAGGCGCTGACTACATATAGGTCACATGTACTTATTTCATAGAAGAAAGTGATTTCTTTGGCCGTGAACCGTCGTTGCGGGTCGATGTCGTAAGTGATGCGCTGTCCTAAGAATGCATGGATGCGTACCTTAGAGGAGAAACCATAATATCCTTTAGGGTAGCGTTCCGGTTCATTGACCCAGAATTCATCGCCGAATACCGTGTTCAGATACATGCCGCAAGCCAGCGGTTCTACAGAAAAACGGCTCTGCTTGATTTGCAGGCTCCAGGGAAGGTAGTTCTGCTTGACGGTGAATGTCAGCTTGGTACGTTTGGAGTCATATTTGGGCAATACTCCGAAGAATACGTCTGTTTCCCATTGGTTTCTTCTGCCGTAATCCCATCCGGTACCGAATGACAGCAACCCCATATTGCCGGCAAACTGAATTTTGGTGTGCGTCGGAATCAAGGCCTCCCAATGCCTGCGGTAGCGGTGTACGCGGCGGTCATAACGGTTCTCTCTGGTCTGGCTTTCAATGACGGCATCCGGTTGCAGGTCCATCCATACGGTATCGTGTTCTATGATGAAGATGGTATCTCTCTCTTGTGAAAAAGCAGAAAAAGAGCATACCGACAAGAAGACGACGGCGCATGCCAGGTGATTAATAATATGCCACTTCGCGTTCATATCCGTCGGGGGTTATGGTGAATATATAGTAATTGCGGTTCTTCATGCAGTCGCTCATGTAATACATTATCCCATCTTCAAAGAGGTCTTTCTCGAAGCGATGGTGTTCGTGTGCGGATGTACAGAACTGCAGTCCGGGAAATTCCTTGATGTAACGCTGGAATACGTGTGCCACATTATTGTTGAACTCGTTGCAGAACGGGCGTATATGCATGGACACAACGGTTTTATCGAATTCCTCTTCATGGTCGCGTATCTGTGCGGCAAGAAACTCGAAGTCGGGAATGGGGCGGGAGTAGTCGAATTCGATGGCGTTGGTATTCAGGCAGACAAACTTTACCCGTCCTGCAATGAAGGAGAAATTGGGGTCTCCGAATATTGCACGATAAGTCTCTTCGCCCGTGCCCAGGCAGTCGTGATTGCCGAGAAGTACCACATAGGGTATCTTGAGTTTGTTCATAATGTCCCGTTGCCAAAGGAACTCGTCTGTTACACCGAAGTCACTGACGTCTCCGCCATGAATGACGAAATCTATGTCGTCCCGCTTGTTGAGGTGGCTTACAAAGTCGTCGGTCTCGTCATACCAGCGCTGGGAATCACCCATTGTTACGAACCGGATTGTTGTCTTGTTCTGGCAGTTCTGCTCTATTTGGGCAATGTTGTGGGCATTGACATCGGTTTCACCGCTGATGTGTACATCGTAAGGGTGATAATCTATCATGTCGCAGCCGGCTATAAGCAGGCATAGGAATGAAGGATATAAGAGTTTGGGGAATTTCATGTGCAGGTGCTTCATTTTACGTTTATACTCTATCTTTAGAAAACTGTGGGCAAAGGTAAAGTTTTTATTCTTATGGATTCTTTTCTAATTTCCCTTTTTTTTGTTCTATGAGGCTGAACAGAGATTCGGCCTCTGTCTAATTTTTAGACGGGAGTGTCTAAAAATTAGACACTTTTTTCTTCTTTAATTATGAGATGTATGCTGATAATCAGGTTTGTGCATTCTTTGGCACGCTTTCTGCAATATAGAAAGCAAGAAAATATATCTAATAAACGATAAACGGAATGAAACAAATCTATTATGTAATTCAGACTTTGCTGCGGGGACGTGGTTCGAATATCATCAAGGTCATTTCTTTGGGATTGGGATTGACGATGAGTATTCTGCTTTTCTCCCGCGTGGCATATGAACAGAGTTTTGACACTTGCTTCAAGGATTATGATAACTTGTATCAGGTATGGTCGATATTCTCGGTGAAAGGAGAGAAGTTTGAGCCTCAGGAGTGGAATTGCGGTCCCGTGGCAGGAGCTATTTTGGAGAATTTCCCCAAAGAGGTGGAGTCGGCAGTAAGTTTGAGCACGTCTATGGTATCTGCTCCTCTTTACAATGGAAGCGTGCGTCTTGATGACAGGAAGATTGCAGCCGATTCGCTGTTCTTTCGTACTATGGGCATCGACGTCCTGAACGGGAATCCCGAAAAGGACTTGGTGCAGAAGGATATTATTTTCTTGAGTGAACGCTTTGCAAGGAAAGTGTTCGGTGAGGAGAATCCCATAGGGAAAACGCTTAATTATGACCATCAGTTTGACCTGACGGTGAAGGGAATCTATGCCAATTTGCCTGAGAACGCCACAATCAATCCGGAAGCGGTTATCTCGATGCCTACCTTGTGGAGCCGCAACTGGAATAACTACTCGTGGAGCGGGGGAGACAGTTGGGTAGAGTTTATCCGTTTTCGTCCCGGTGCCGACAAATCTGTTGTCAATGCGCGTATTGATGCCATGATAGACAAATATCGCCCGGCAGAAGATAAGAAAGAGTACGGTTACACGGCTTTTGTGCAGCCCATCCGTGATACATACCGCAATTATGATGATGTGCAGCGGATGCGTGTCATTATGAGCATTCTTGGTTTTGCCATTCTTTTCATTGCGGCGTTGAACTATGTGCTGATTTCCATTTCCTCTTTGAGCTACCGCGCCAAGTCGGTAGGCGTACATAAATGCAGCGGTGCGAGCGGTGGCACGGTTTTCAGCATGTTTTTGCTGGAAACAGGTATCATCATTGCGGCAGCATTGCTGCTGATGGCGTTGATAATGCTCAACTTCCGCGATTTTGTGGAAGACACGGTCGTTGTAAAGCTCTCCACCTTGTTGGCTCCGGAGCGTATCTGGGTACCGTTGTCGGTAGTGCTTCTGCTGTTTATAGTGGGAGGCGTGTTGCCGGGCCGGCTCTTTGCGCGTATTCCCGTATCGCAGGTGTTCCGCCGCTATACCGAGGGGAAAAAGGGCTGGAAGCGTCCGTTGCTGTTTGTGCAGTTTGCAGGCGTGGCATTCATCAGTGGATTGATGTGTGTGGTGATGTCGCAATATCAGTATGTACTGAAAAAGGATATGGGGTATAATCCCAAGCAGATAGCCATAGGTAATGCCTACTGGGATAATGAAGCGACGCGTGACGCGGCTTATCAGTTCTTCAAGGGATTGCCCTACGTGGAAGCGGTGTCCAGCGCCAACAGCACACCCATTAGCGGATATAGCGGTTCGATGATTCATAGTGAGAGCGGGCAGGCACTTTTCTCTTGCCGTTCTTCTTATTTCATGCGCGAGGATTTTCCTGCTTTGATGGGCATGACTATGAAGACGGGACGTATGGCGCGCGATAAAGAGGAAGTCGTGGTGAACGAGACCTTTGCCGAGATGATGCGTTGGGGAGACGACGTCGTAGGCCGTACGGTATATACCGAAGGGAATACATTCAAGGTCGTAGGGCAGTTGAAGGATTTCCAGATAGAGAGTTTCAGAACCGAGAAGATGCCTTTCATAGCCCGTGGGAACAAGAATTTTTATGGAACGGTACATGTTCGTTTGAAAGAACCCTTTACCGAAAATCTGCAGAAGTTGAACCACGATGTAGCCGAGGCTTTCCATGACCAGACCATTGACTTTACCGGTTATGAGAAAAGGATAGAGAACAGCTATAATTCTGTCCGTGTATTCCGCAATGCCACTTTGATGGCGGCAGTGACCATGTTCTTCATTATGCTGATGGGGCTGATTGGGTATACCACCGACGAGGTGCGCCGCCGCAGTAAGGAGATTGCCATCCGTAAAGTGAACGGGGCAGAGGCTTCCGGTATCTTGGAAATGCTGTCGAGGGATATACTTGTGGTGGCGGCTCCGGCAGTTGTCATCGGTACGGTATTGGCATGGTATGTCAACGGAATGTGGATGGAACAGTTTGCGGAGCGTATTCACATCAGTTGGGCAGTATACGTACTGGTAGTGATGGCCAATTTGGTGATTATCGTAGCCTGCGTACTTTGGAAGTCCTGGCGGATAGCGAACGAGAATCCGGTGAATAGTATTAAGAGCGAATAAAACAATATTAAAACATTAAATATCATGATTGAGATTAACAACATCAGCAAAGTATTCCGTACTTCGGAAGTAGAGACGGTAGCATTGAATCACGTAAACCTCGATGTAAAGGAGGGAGAGTTTGTAGCCATTATGGGGCCGTCCGGTTGCGGCAAATCCACCTTGCTGAATATTCTGGGACTGCTGGACAATCCTACTGAGGGCAGTTACAAGCTACTCGGCCAGGAAGTGGCGGACTTGAAAGAAAAGGAACGTACACGCGTACGTAAGGGGAAACTGGGATTCGTGTTCCAGAGCTTCAACCTGATAGACGAACTGAACGTCTACGAGAATGTGGAACTTCCCCTTACGTACCTCGGCGTGAAGGCAAGTGAGCGCAAACGCATGGTAGAGGATATTCTGAAGCGGATGAACATCAGCCACCGTGCCAAACACTTCCCGCAACAGCTTTCCGGCGGTCAGCAGCAGCGTGTGGCGATAGCCCGTGCGGTCGTAACCAATCCCAAGCTGATACTCGCCGATGAGCCTACCGGTAACTTGGACTCCAAGAACGGAGCTGAGGTGATGAATCTGTTGACAGAACTGAATAAAGAGGGTACTACGATTATTATGGTGACCCACAGCCAGCACGACGCCTCGTTTGCACACCGCACGATACATCTTTTCGACGGTAGTGTGGTGGCAAGTGTGGCAGCGCAGGATTTGTAACAGACTTTTAAAACAACTTCCATGAGACAACTATATTACACTCTTCAGACACTGATACGAGGAAAAGGCTCCAACCTCATCAAGATTATTTCCTTGGGACTGGGGTTGGCAGTCAGTATCCTCATTTTTTCCCGTCAGGCATTCGAGCTCAATTATGATACCTGCTACAAGGACCATGAACGTTTGTGTCTTGTCAAAACAGTATGGTATTACAACAACGAGTATCATCCTTCGCATATAACTCTTGGACCGGTGGCTGGTACCATTGCCGAAAACCTGCCTGACGAGGTGGAGAGTGTTACCGTCACCCAGCAATGGTGGAGCAATTCGGCTTGGTTTGCCAATGAACGCCGTTTCCAGACCAATGCCATGACGGCCGATTCTTGTTTCTTTGCCACTATGGGCATTGATGTTGTCAGTGGAGACCCTCGCGAGCTGAATAATCCGGAGGTGGTCTTCATCAGCAGGGAGCTGGCCGGCAGCATGTTTGCCGATAAGAATCCCATCGGGCAGACGGTGGTCTATAACAAACAGATGCCAATGACCGTGAAGGGCATTTTTGAAGATTTTCCCGAAAACTCCAGTTTCTATGGAAGTGGTGTCGTGATGTCTCTGGCTACCTCCTTCAAGCATCATTGGGGATACTGGGGGTGGGGAGGTGGAGACAGCTATATGTCCTTTGTCCGTCTGCGCCCGGGGGTGCAATTGGACGATGTGAACACCCGAATAGAGAAACTTGCCGAGCAGGTGCGCAAGAGCGATGATGTGTTTATCAGTCTGGTTCCGATAAAGGACTACCGTATGGAATTTGGTATCAGTACCATGCGTATGGTATGGATTCTGTTGACGCTGGGAACCGCCATACTTTTTATTGTGGCGATGAATTATGTGCTTATTTCCATCTCAGCCATGAACCGTCGTGCCAAAGCTATAGGCGTACATAAATGTAGTGGGGCAAATACGGGAACTATTTTCGGTATGTTCTTATGGGAGACCGGAGTCATCATGCTTTCTTCCTTGCTGCTCGTAGCGCTGCTTCTATTTAATTTCCGTGAGCCGTTGGAGGACATGCTCGACGTTAGTCTTGCCGGTCTTTTCTCTTGGGAAAACATTTGGGCACCGCTTTCAGTGATAGTCATTTTGTTTATGATAGGCGGCATGTTGCCCGGGCAGCTTTTTGCCCGCATTCCGGTGACGCAGGTTTTCCGCCGGTACACCGAAGGCAAGAAAGGCTGGAAACGTCCGCTCTTGTTTGTGCAGTTTGCCGGTACCTCTTTTATTTTCGGCTTGTTGGGGCTGGTGCTTATGCAGAGCCATTACATCACCAATAAAGAACGTGGATTCGATTACCACCGGGTGGCTTATGCTTCGGGCGTATCCTTTGACTCGGATGCGGAAAGCGATGCAAATCGTAGTGTGATGCTTTCTTTGCCTTATGTGGAAGATGGAGCTTGTAGCGGTAATCTTCTTACAGACGGATTGAGCGGAGAAGGGGTTACGACTGATAACGGGCAGTGGATGAGCATGCGTTGGGTGGAATTTGGCAAGGACTATGCCCCGTTTATGAAGTTGGAATTTGCGGAAGGCAAGAATATGGATGCCCCTGGGCAGATATTGGTCAATGAAACATTTTTGAAAATGATGCATTGGGAAGATAAACCGATAGGCAGGCAAGTGCGCAACGGCGATCGCATAGCGGGCAATATTGTAGGTGTACTGAAAGACTTTGCTACATCCAATGCCGCTTATGTGGCGGTGCAACCTATGTATGCAACTTATCTTGACCGATTTTCCGGAAACATCCAATTACGTCTGAAAGAGCCTTTTGACGATAACCTCAAGCGTTTGAACGAAGACATGGAAAAGCTGTTTCCCACCCGTGACATTGTATTTTCCTCGTTCCAAAAGGTCATTGACGACCAGAACAGTACCGTCACGGATTTCCGTAATGCAGCTTTACTGGCTGCCATAACCATCCTTTTTGTTACGTTAATGGGGTTGATTGGCTACATCAATGACGAGATACAACGCCGCAGCAAGGAAATTGCCATCCGTAAAGTGAATGGTGCGGAAGCGTCATCCATTCTCCGGCTTTTCTCGAAGGATATATTCTGGATATCCTTGCCGGCCGTTTTTCTTGGAGGGCTGGGAGCCTGGTATATAGGCGGTGTCTGGATAGAGCAGTTTGTGGAGGGAGTGGATTTTGGTATCTGCGGATTCTTGCTTATTGCATGCATTGTACTATTGCTCATCATCGGTTGTGTAGTATTCAAGGCATGGCGGATTGCCAATGAGAATCCGGTAGACAGTATCAAGAGTGAATAAAGAATAACTTCAGGAAATTATGAGGCGGCACATTTATTATACATTACAAAGCTTGTTGCACAAGCAAGGTTCCAATGCCATTAAGATTGTATCTTTGGCATTGGGACTGCTGATGTCTGTATTTCTATTTGCACGGATTGCATTCGAGTTGAGTTTTGATAACTTTTATCATGATTCGGATAACCTTTATATTGTGAAGACGGGTTGGTTGAAAAATGGAGTGTTGGAAGGTAACGAAAGTCGCTTTACCATCATTCCGATTCCGGCTGCCATTGCCGAAGAGTTTCCGGAACAAGTGGAAAGTAGCACAGTGAGCTGTTCTCTTTTTGATAATAGTTTCCAGTTGGGTGAGCGCCAATTAGATATGTCCACGGTGATGGCAGATACACTTTATTTTTCTGTACTCGGTTTGGAGATGATAGAAGGCAATCCACAGGATTTGGCGGGTCCGGATGTCGTATTCCTTTCTGCCAAGTCAGCAAAGGAGGCCTTCGGTGACGAAAATCCGATAGGGAAAACACTGCGTTATGATTTTTGGGGATATCAGACTACACTGCTCGTGAAGGGTATCTTTGCCGATATTCCGTTGAACACTTCTTTGGAGAGGCGTCCAGAGGCAATCATTTCCTTTCCTACTATAGGGCGGCATCTGAAGTGGAACCTAGGTTGGCAAAGCGGCGGAAACTACGACGGTTATCTCAGGCTGCGCAGCCCGCAGGATGCTGATTGGCTGAATGAGCGTATGTCCATAGCTATTGCCCGTCATATTCCACCGGAAAGTGGTTTAGAATTGAGCGTACGTATTGTCCCTATCCATAATCTGCATGTCGAGACTCCTCAAGTACGGAAGATGATTTGGATTATGTTCTTCCTGGGTATCGTGCTGCTTTTTACGACCGCATTGAATTATGTACTCGTTTCCGTGGCTTCGCTGACACAGCGTGCCAAGGCCATCGGTGTACACAAATGCAGCGGTGCTTCGGGAAGTAGCATCTTTTCCATGTTCATGGTAGAGACTGCTATAGTAGTAGGGCTTGCCTTGCTGCTCATTGGACTGCTGGTGTATATTTTCCACGAAAAAATGGAAGAATTGGCAGCTGTACCTCTCAGTGCTCTTTTTGACTGGCAGAATCTTTGGGCACCATTGTCGGTGATACTGTTACTGTTTATTTTAGGTGGTTGCCTGCCTGCCATGCTTTTCGCTCGTATTCCGGTGACACAAGTGTTCCGCCGCTACACTTCCGGGCGTCGTGGCTGGAAACGGGTACTGCTTTTTGTTCAGTTCATCGGAGCGGCATTCATTCTGGGGATGATGCTGATGGTCGTTTCACAGTACAGTTATGTAACGACGCGTGACCGTGGTTGGCGTCTTGAACGTGTGGTATATACCACCCAGCGGGAAGTGGATGGCAATAGCCTGCGTAGTCTTGTCGGCAGTTTGCCTTATGTGGAAGGGGTTGCTTCGGCAGAACGCCCTATATTGTGGTTCGGTTCTAACCAGCCAATTCTTGACAATCAGGGTAACGAGCTTTTCTATCCTCGTAATACTTGGTTCGACAGTGATTTTCTTCCTTTCATTGGTCTGAGACTGAAAGAGGGGCATAACTTGACGGGAGAAGGTCAGTTGCTTGTCAACAGTGTCTTTTGTGAGAAGATGAATTGGACAGACAGCCCCATAGGCAAGCGGGTGAATGATTATGGCACTGTTGTCGGGCTGTTAGACAGTTTCAGTTTTGCCGATATGCCCAACGATAATTTGCCGGTGATGGTGGAATGGACGGGGAAGACAGCTGCCACCCTGCATGTTCGCCTCAAAGAGCCATTGGATGAAAATCTCGCCCGCCTCAATGAAGAGATGCATCGGATTTATCCTCAGAAAAGCCTCGTATTCCGTTCGGTGGAGCAGGAAATGCGCAGTTATGCCGAGTCTGTACGGGTATTTCGTGATGTCACCCTGCTGGTTTCATTGACCATACTCTTTATCATTCTGATGGGACTGATAGGCTATGTGAATGATGAAATCCGCCTGCGTTCAAAAGAGATTGCCATTCGTAAAGTGAATGGAGCGGAGACGGAAAGTATTTTGCTGTTATTGTCAAGAGATGTGCTTTGGCTGGCCATTCCGTCTGTCGCCATAGGTATTGGGGGAGCATGCCGGGCCGGAAAGCTTTGGGCGAGCCAGTTCTCTGATGTTGTGCCATTCCCTATAGGCGGATATATTCTTGTAGGTTGTCTGTTGCTGTTGTTTATCGTTGCTACCGTGGTATTGAAGGCATGGTGCATTGCCAATGAAAATCCGGTAAAGAGCATCAAGAGCGAATAAAGTTGCCGCAACATACATCATGCGTTTGGGGTAGACAGACCATCTGTTTGGGGCGAATAGATGATGTGTTTGGGCTGAATGAATGATATATTTTCGAACAATTTGTTTGTTATAACATAAAATGCAATATTTGCAGTAGAATAAATCACTTTCACCTCGCTTTTTCGGTAATTCCTGTGGGTAATCTTTTTACATATATCCACAATGCCACCGCTGCCGTTACAAAAGCAAAGAAGTCCGATACCGGCATACATATCCAGATGCCGTCCAGCCCAAAGTAATGCGGGAATATCAGTAGTCCCGGCAACAGATACAGTAATTGGCGTGTCAGCGACAAGAAGATACTGATTTTCGCCTTCCCGATGCTTTGGAAGAAATTGCCGATGACAATCTGTGCACCTACCAGCGGGAATATGGCTACGGCAATGCGTACGCCTCTGGAAGCAATATCTATCAACTCTTCATCACTGGTAAAGATGGCAGATATGGCATGGGGGAACAATTCGCAGATAAGGAAGCCGGTACTGGTGATACATACTCCGGCAATGATGGTCAGGCGCAGGGTAGCCTTCACACGGTCGTGCTTTTGCGCACCGAAGTTATAGCCTACAATCGGTTGCATTCCCATCGTCAGCCCCAATACAATCATTACATAGAGTACCAGCAGTCGGTTGATAATGCCATATGCCCCGATGGCCATATCTCCTCCGTACTGTTGAAGGCTGTTGTTTACGATAATCACAATGACACATGCCGTGACGTTCATCAGGAACGGTGACATACCGATGGATAATATACTGCTGATGATGCGTTTCTTCATCTTCCAGAACCCCCGTTGCAGACGTACCACACTTGTCTTTTGCAGGAAATGGCTCACTACCCACACCATGCCGATGAACTGCGAGATGACCGTTGCCGTTGCAGCTCCCCGTATTCCCCAGTCAAATTGGAAGATGAAAATGGGAGCGAGGATTATGTTGCAGACTACCGTTACCATAGACGTGAGCATTGCTTTCTTGGGATATCCCGTGGCACGCATGATATTGTTTAGGCCAATCATGGTATAAGTGACGGGGGTACCCAGTAATATCACCTGCATAAAGTCGCGGGCATATGGCAACGTATCATTGCTGGCACCGAAGAAGCGCAGAATATCATCCAGAAAGATGAATGAAACACTGCCGAATATGAATGCGTTGACCAGGCAGAACATCAGTGTGTTTCCCAATACTTCCGTTGCTCCGTCCAGGTCTTTCTGCCCCAGACGGATGGACGAAATGGTGGAACCGCCTGCCGATACCATCGTACAGAAAGCCACGACCAGATTCATCAGAGGGAAAGTAATGGCGAGTCCGGCAATGCCCATAGGACCTACGCCATGACCGATGAAAATGCTGTCGATGATGTTGTACAACGAAGTAATCGTCATGCCTATAATGGCCGGAATGGAGTACTGCACAAGCAGTTTGCCAATACGTTCGGTTCCTAATATATGCGCGTTGTTCATTTGATATGAGTCAATTAAGGAGCACAAAGGTAAGAAATATTTGTTTGATTCGCAGATTATTCCCACCTTTGTACACTATAATGTTTTGGTATTAACAGATTTAGGTAAAAGAAAGTTTATGGACACAACAAAAGCAACCGCCGTACTTTTTGATTTTGACGGCGTGGTGGTAGACACGGAAACACAGTACAGTCACTTCTGGCATGAAATGGGAAAGCAGTATTTGGGTATGGATGATATTGAAGGCAGGGTGAAGGGCCAGACGCTGGTCTATATTTATGATACCTTTTTTCCGGGCATGGCGAAGGAACAGGCCGAAATTACCGAACGGCTGAACCGCTTTGAACAGGAAATGTCATTCGACTTTATTCCCGGAGTGCTTGACTTCATTGCCGACCTACACCGGAATGGGGTGAAGACTGCCGTAGTGACCAGCTCCAACGAAGCGAAGATGGCAGCTGTCTATCGGGTTCATCCCGAAATAAAGACTCTTTTCGACCGTATCCTTACGGCCGAGATGTTTACGGCTTCCAAGCCTGCACCGGATTGTTTTCTGTTGGGTATGGAGGTTTTCGGCACAACTCCCGACACCACATATGTATTCGAGGATTCCTTCAACGGGCTGAAAGCCGGCATGGCTTCAGGAGCTACCGTTATAGGGTTGGCAACCACCAATTCCCGTGAAGACATAGCTCCGTTGTGTCATTATGTATTGGATGACTTTCAGGGATTCACTTACGATAAATTAACTCAATTGTACAAGTAATCAGAAAAAGGATTACCTTTGCGCCGAAAATTAAATTGAGTAATTGTAAATTGTAAATTGCCAAATTGTAAATACTATCATGGGTTATATTTCAGACGACACTCGTAAAGTGACTACACATCGCCTTATCGAAATGAAACAGAGAGGCGAAAAAATATCAATGTTGACATCATACGACTATACTATGGCGCAGATTGTGGACGGTGCCGGGGTAGACGTGATTCTGGTGGGAGATTCCGCTTCCAATGTAATGGCAGGCAATGTCACCACGCTTCCCATCACGCTCGACCAGATGATTTATCATGGCAAATCCGTGGTTCGAGGTGTGAAGCGTGCCATGGTCATTGTCGACATGCCTTTCGGCTCTTATCAGGGCAACGAACTGGAGGGATTGGCTTCCGCTATCCGTATTATGAAAGAAAGCCATGCCGACGCCCTCAAACTGGAGGGAGGCGAGGAAATCATCGGTACGGTGAAGCGTATCCTCAGCGCCGGTATTCCCATCATGGGACATCTCGGACTGATGCCCCAATCCATCAACAAGTATGGAACATATACGGTCCGTGCCAAGGATGATGCCGAAGCCGAGAAACTGGTACGCGATGCGCATTTGCTGGAAGAAGCCGGATGCTTCGGACTGGTATTGGAGAAGATTCCTGCCGCATTGGCTGCCCGCGTGGCAAGCGAGCTGACTATACCCGTTATAGGCATCGGTGCCGGTGGCGATGTGGACGGCCAGGTGTTGGTGGTTCAGGATATGCTGGGTATGAATAACGGTTTTCGTCCCCGTTTCCTGCGTCGCTATGCCGACCTGCATACAGTGATGACGGATGCCATCAGCCGTTATGTTTCCGATGTGAAGAATTTAGATTTCCCGAATGAGAAAGAACAGTACTAACAAACTCATGACACTCAATTTTTGGCGGATGTGTACGGCAAATCTGTTGCTGTTCATATCCGTCTATATGCTTTTCCCTTTGCTTCCTTTTGTGATGGGAGAGCAGTTGGGTGTTTCCGTCGGGCAGGCGGGCAGCATGTTTCTGGTCTTTGCGGTGGCCATGTTTGCTGTCGGTCCTTTCCATGCCTATCTGGTCGATGAATATAAAAGGAAACACGTGCTCCTTTACTCCGCACTCATTATGCTGGCGGCTGTTCTGGGATATGCCTTTGTGGATGGTTATACGAAATTTCTGCTGCTTGCCGCTGTGCAGGGAGCATGTTTCGGGCTGGCAACCACAGCGGGCATTACGGTGGCCATCGACATAACGACTTCCGCGCGCCGCAGCGCAGGAAACATGGTATATGCATGGGCTGCACGCTTGGGCATGCTGGTGGGTGTTGTGTTGGGCATTGGAATGTATAAGATGTATGGTTTCCGTATGGTGACCTATCTGTCCGTAGCGGCCGGACTGGCTAGCATATTTTTCGCATCGAGGGTATATGTGGCTTTCCGTGCTCCGATAGGCGTGTCGTTGTGCAATATGGACCGCTTCTTATTGCCGCGTGCATGGGTACCTGCCATCAATATGCAGTTGATTGCTTTTGTACCGGGAGCGTTGCTGCCACTGATGTTTGTGGGCGATTACTGGTCATTGGCGGCATTGGCTGTATTGGTGTTCATTACAGTCCCGTTCATGAAGATGTTCGTCAAGCTGTCGCACCATTGCCAGCGTGGAACGGCAAACACCACTTGCCATTTGTTCATGGAGGCAGGGCTGCTGGTGGGCATGGCTGTGGCTTGCCACCTGATGGACAAAGCGCAGATATACCATGTGGCGTCTGTTGCTGCTATGCTTGCCGTATTTTTCTTTGTACTTCTGACCTATCCTTATTATAAGAAGAAGCGGGTGAGGTAAGGGATAAATACAATCAATCCTATAATGGCCGCCGTTGCAGCACATACCAGTACTGCTCCGGCGGCTATGTCTTTTACTTGCCCTGCCACGGGATGCTGTTGGGGAGACACCAGGTCGACCAGCTTCTCAATGGCGGTATTGAACAGTTCGGCTGCTATCACCACTCCGATGCAGAGAATGATTATCATCCACTCCATGCGGGTAATGCCTAAAACGAATCCTGCAATGACTACCACAGCCGTAACTATCAGATGGAAGCTCAGGTTCTGTTCTTTTCCTATGCAACACCGGATACCTTTCCAAGCATATCCGAAACTGCGCAACTGCTTTTTAAAGTCGTACTTCATGGATTATAGTTGTTGCTTAATTCCTTGAAACCTGTTTCACTCCCTTTACTGTTCTCAGTTTCTTGACGAGCGCTTCCAGATGTCCCGTATCGCTCACCATGATGGTCAGTGTTCCGGAGAACAGCCCGTCATGCGAGTCAATGCCGATGCTTCTCAAAGTAATGCCCGTTTCTTTGGAAATGATGGAAGTGATGTTGGTCACGATGCCGATGTCATCGTGTCCAACTACGCGCAGGGTGATGGGGTACTGTGTACCTTGTGACTTTCCGGCCCAGCGTGCCTTCACGATACGGTAGCCGAAACGTGAGTGCAAATCACTGGCATTGGGACAATCGCAACGGTGTATCTTGATACCTCCCGTCACACTGACAAAGCCGAATACATCATCTCCATAGATGGGATTGCAGCAGCGTGCCAACTTGAAATCCAATCCTTTCAGATTTTGATCAATGACCAGTACATCTTCTTTGGTACCTATCTCTTCCGGTATGCCTTGTTGAAGGTTATAGCCTTCAGCACTGCGGTAGACAATATCGTCGCGCGTATCATTTTCCCGTCTTTGCTGTTCCTGGTATTTGTCTATAATCTCGTTGACATCCAGTTCTTCATCGGCTATGGCTTGATAGAAGTCGGTCACTATCTTGAAACCGAGGCGCTTGATGAGGCGCATCATGGTTCCTTCATCATACTCTATCTTCCGGTTCTTGAACTTGCGTTCCAGGGTTTCCTTAGCGAAGGCGTGCTGGCGTGCAGCCATTTCCTTCAATGCCTGGCGTATTTTGGTGCGTGCCTTGGAGGTGGTTACGATGTTCAGCCAGTCCTGCTTGGGCGTCTGCGTATTCGATGTCATTATCTCCACCTGGTCACCGCTATGCAGCATTTGCTTCAGCTGTACATTCTTGCCGTTCACTTTTGCACCGATACATTTGCAGCCCAGTTTGCTATGGATGTGGAACGCAAAATCGAGCACGGTGGAGCCTTTGGCAAGTTTGAACAAATCACCTTTGGGAGTAAATACAAATACCTCGTCTTCGTACAAATCCAGTTTGAACTGGTCCATCGTTTCCAGTCCGTTGCTGTCCGAGCTCTCTAAGGCTTCGCGTACGGAAGTCAGCCATTCGTCAAGACCAGATTCACCTTTCACTCCTTTGTATCGCCAATGGGCGGCCAGGCCTCGTTCGGCAATATCATCCATGCGTTCGGTACGTATTTGTACTTCCACCCATTTGCCTTCGGGGCCCATCACGGTGATGTGCAGTGATTCATATCCGTTGCTTTTAGGTACGGACAGCCAGTCGCGTAGCCTTTTCGGGTTAGGCTGGTACATATCTGTTACGATGGAGTAGGCCTGCCAACATTCCAGTTTCTCCTTTTCCAGGCAAGAGTCCAGGATGACGCGGATGGCGAACAGGTCATACACGCCTTCGAAGGGGCATTTCTGCTTCTTCATTTTCTGGTAGATGGAGTGGATGGACTTGGTGCGTCCTTTGATATGGAACTTCAGTCCGGCTTCTTCGAGCTTCTTCTGTACCGGTGCAATGAAGGCGGCAATGTACTTGTCACGCGATGCCTTGGTCTCATTCAGTTTTTCCTTGATATGGTAGTAAACTTCCTTTTCTGTATATTTCAATGAGAGGTCTTCCAGTTCCGACTTCAATTTGTACAGACCCAGCTTATGGGCAAGGGGCGCATAGAGATAAGCCGCTTCGTTGGCTACCTGCCGACGGGCTTCATCGTTCTTGCAATCCTTTATCTGCCGCATGATGTTTACGCGGTCGGCAATCATGATGAGAATGACACGCATGTCCTCAGCGAAAGTCAGCAACAAGTTGCGGAAATTCTCGGACTCGATGGTAGGGCTTTTGGAATAAAGTTCGTTTACACGTATCAATCCCCGGATGATGCCTGCCACATCCTCGCCATAGATTTGCTCCACTTCCAAAGCGGTGCAAGTGCCGCAGCGCACGGAGTCGTGCAGCATGAGCCCCAGGATAGAAGCACGCTTCATTCCGATTTCTTCCGCTACAATGACAGCCGTCTGCATATCTTTGATGACGGGATTCAAACCGAATATATCACGCTGGATACGGTTGTTCTGTATAGTATTGACAAGATGTGTTTTCAGCTTTTTGCAGTCCCCCTTCTGGAGGGTTTCTCCGGAAAGTTGCAACAGTTTGCGGTAGAGCGAGAAGAGTAAATCTTTCTCTTTGATAGTGAAAAATTCATCAGTTTCCATAATCGTCCGTATTTTATGCTTCAAAGGTAAGTTTTTTCTTCATTTTCTTGACGGCAGTTCTGCTTTTTTTGTATTTTTGGGCATGAATTAATAAAACAAGATATTATGATAACACCGCAAGACAAAGAGTTGCTCGAAAATAAAGGCATCTCCGAAGAACAAATAACCGAACAGTTGGCTTGTTTCGAAAAAGGTTTTCCATACTTGAAGCTGTCTGCCGCCGCTTCTGTAGAAAAGGGTATACTGGCTCCGAATACGGATGAACAGAAGAAATACCTGGATGCCTGGGAGGCATATACACAAACCGATAAAGTGGTGGTGAAGTTTGTGCCTGCTTCGGGTGCTGCCAGCCGTATGTTCAAGAACTTGTTTGAATTTCTCGGGGCAGACTATGACACTCCCCAGACAAACTTTGAAAAGACTTTCTTTGAGAAAATAGAGAAGTTTGCCTTCTATGATGACTTGAATACCGCTTGCCAGAGGACTGCCGGAAAGGATATACCGACTTTGGTTGCCGCTGGAAACTACAAGGCGGTTGTTGCTGCCTTACTCGAAGGGGCCGGACTGAACTATGGTGCTCTGCCCAAAGGATTGCTTAAGTTCCATAAGTATGAAGACGGTAGCCGCACGCCGCTGGAAGAGCACTTGGTAGAAGGAGCATTGTATGCTGCCAATAAGAACGGTAAGGTGAATGTGCATTTCACGGTTTCGCCCGAACATCGTGCCTTGTTCAAGGCTTTGGTAGACGAAAAGGCTGCCGCTTATGCAAAGAAGTATGGGGTGGATTATAACATCTCTTTTTCGGAACAGAAACCGAGCACCGATACCATTGCCGCCGATATGGAAAACAAACCCTTCCGCGACAATGGCAAATTGTTGTTCCGTCCCGGCGGTCATGGCGCCTTGATTGAAAACTTGAATGACCTTGATGCGGATATTATCTTCATAAAGAATATAGACAATGTGGTACCCGACAAGCTGAAAGGTGACACCGTATTATATAAGAAACTGATTGCCGGTGTGCTGGTAGCGTTACAGCAGAGAGCGTTTGCTTATCTGCAGTTGCTTGACAGCGGGAAGTATACACACGAGCAAATTCTTGAAGTTCTGCAATTCCTGCAGAAACAACTCTATTGCAAGAATCCGGAGACAAAGAATCTGGAAGATGCCGAGTTGGTTATATATCTGAAAGAGAAGCTGAACCGTCCGATGCGTGTTTGCGGTATGGTGAAGAACGTAGGCGAACCGGGCGGAGGTCCGTTCTTGGCATACAACAGTGACGGTACTATCTCTCTGCAGATTCTGGAAAGTTCGCAGATTGATATGGACGACCCGGAAAAGAAGGAAATGTTTGAAAAAGGTACCCATTTCAATCCGGTGGATTTGGTTTGCGCCGTACGTGACTATAAAGGACATAAGTTCAATCTTGTGAAGTATGTGGATAAAGCGACGGGGTTCATCTCCTATAAGTCCAAGAACGGCAAGGACCTGAAAGCGCTTGAACTTCCCGGTTTGTGGAACGGAGCCATGAGTGATTGGAACACAGTATTTGTAGAAGTGCCTCTGACTACATTCAATCCGGTAAAGACGGTGAATGACTTGTTGAGAGACCAGCACCAATAAGAGGATTTACTATTAGACGATTTACGATGTACGATTGGGATTGCTTTGGCTTGTGGCGGTTTATTGTCTAAAGTAACTCTAATCGTACATCGTACGTCGTCAAATCGTAAATATATAAAATTGTAAATAAAAGAATTGATGAAAAAGATTTTATTGTTAGGTTCCGGTGAGTTGGGCAAGGAGTTTGTTATTTCCGCCCAACGTAAGGGCCAGTATATCATTGCTTGCGACTCGTATGCCGGAGCGCCTGCCATGCAAGTGGCAGATGAATGTGAGGTATTCAGCATGCTCGATGGAGATGCTTTGGAACGTGTAGTACGCAAACACCAGCCGGATATTATTGTTCCGGAAATTGAGGCTATCCGTACGGAACGTCTGTATGATTTCGAGAAAGAAGGCATTCAGGTAGTGCCCAGTGCACGCGCCGTGAACTTTACCATGAACCGTAAAGCCATACGTGACCTTGCAGCTAAAGAGCTGGGATTGAAGACTGCTAAATATTTTTATGCCAAATCTTTGGATGAACTGAAAGCTGCTGCTGAAAAGATAGGTTTCCCGTGTGTGGTGAAACCGCTGATGTCCTCTTCCGGTAAAGGCCAGTCTCTCGTAAAGAGTGCCGACGAACTGGAGCATGCCTGGGAGTATGGCTGTAATGGTAGCCGTGGAGACATCAAAGAACTTATCATTGAAGAGTTCATCAAGTTCGACAGTGAGATAACACTGCTCACCGTAACACAGAAGAATGGTCCGACCTTGTTCTGCCCGCCTATCGGCCATGTACAGAAGGGTGGGGACTATCGTGAAAGCTTCCAGCCTGCCCATATTGACCCTGCCCATCTAAGGGAGGCGCAGGATATGGCAGAGAAAGTGACCCGTGCCTTGACCGGTGCCGGATTGTGGGGAGTGGAATTCTTTCTCAGCCATGAGAACGGTGTCTATTTCTCCGAACTCTCTCCACGTCCGCACGATACGGGTATGGTAACCCTGGCCGGAACCCAGAATCTGAATGAGTTTGAATTGCACTGTCGTGCGGTGCTTGGTCTGCCTATCCCTGGCATCAAGCAGGAGCGTATAGGAGCCAGTGCTGTCATCCTTTCTCCGATAGCCAGTCAGGAACGTCCCAATTATCGTGGCATGGAAGAGGTTACGAAAGAAGAGGATACTTATCTGCGTATTTTTGGTAAGCCTACTACCCGCGTAAACCGCCGTATGGGTGTAGTGCTGTGTTATGCACCTCTTGACAGTGATCTTGACACGCTGCGCGACAAAGCGAAGCGTATTGCTGATAGGGTAGAGGTATATTAATGATTAGTGATGTATGATTGGTGATTTGTTGATGAATGGATATCATTAACAAATCACCAATCGTCAGTATTAATCATTGAAAAAGAGTCCGGGATAAATCTCTCCTCCAAGTTCTGTTACATCGAGGCTTTGTAATAGTTTTCCATCCGGAGCATAGAACAGTTGGAATTCTTCATCGGAATTGTATTGTTCCACCTCAATTATTATCACTGTGGGATGTTTGGGAAAGGTGATGATTCTTATATCCCTTAATCTCATGCCGGTCATTGTACTGCTCATGAATGCTTCTGCCACGGGAGCCGGCACTTTTTCCAGTGACTCTACATCCGTTTCAGTCATAACCCACTCCGCTTGTTTATTGAACCAGACATCAATTTCCTGACCATCTGCAATAAATTCTGCCACGTAGCAACCGGCCATTTGCTCCCATTCTACATCCGTTGCTTGAGGATAGAGCGTTTGAAAAGCTGTTTGTATATTTGCAGGAAGACGTCCTTCCGCAAAAGCGGACACCGACAGCAAGGCAAGTAGTCCTGCCAGAATACAGAATTTGAACTTTTTCATAATCAAGGTTGTTTTGAGTTTTCTGTAAGAACAACCTTGTTGTATTTTTGTTTCCGGAAATCAGTATATTGGTTGATACATTTTTAAATATCAGTGAACCGGCCTTTGTATACAAAAGCTTTTTCTCCGAAATCCACTTCCGGTAATACGGCATCTTCCTTGAATAATCCGTAAACAGATGACCCCGAACCACTCATGGAGGCATATACAGCTCCTTGCCGGTACATCTCTTCCTTGATTTCTCCAATAGCCGGGAATTGGGGGAATACGCTTTCTTCAAAGTCATTGACCATTCGTCCGTTCCATTCTTCTACGGGAAGTTGGGCAATTTCTTTCAGGGACATTTCCGGATGATGCGGTTTTATTTTTGCAAAGGCATCCCGTGTAGAGACGAAAATGTCCGGCTTCACCAACCATATCCGATATCCTTTCAGTGAGAGGGGAAGGGGAGAAAATATGTTTCCGATACCTTCTGCGTAAGTCGGACGGTTTTTGATGAAGAAGGCACAATCGGCACCCAGCTTGGCGGCATACTCTTCCAGAGTGTCATCCGGCAGTCCGAGTTCAAACTTATTATTCAGAAGCTTCAGCATGAAGGCTGCATCGGCCGAACCGCCACCCAGTCCGGCTCCCGAGGGAATATGCTTGAAGAGATGAATATCTACCGGAGGAAGGTTGAACCGGTCATCCAGTAACTTGTAGGCTTTCACTACCAGGTTACTCTCTGCTTCTCCCTCAATTTCCAGACCTGCTTGATGCAGACGGAACTTTCCGTTTCCTTCGTTCAAGATATTTATTTCCAAAGCATCTTCTATGGGAACCGGATAGAAAATGGTTTCCAGATTATGGTATCCGTCCGGACGCTTTTCTGTGATATTCAGTCCCAGGTTTATTTTGGCATTTGGAAAAGTCAGCATGGCGTTGAAAATTAAGAATTAATAATTTAAAATTAAAAGGAGAAGCTATTGGAGTGCAGCTTCCGAAGACAAAGTTAGTGATTTCTGTTCATAGTAGATTGAAAACTTAACAATGATTTATTTACTGCTTATAAATAAATTCGCTTATCTTTGCCATACGAGCGAAGATAGGCTGCACCTCAACATAACTTTTTCATGCAAGCATGAAAGTTATGTATTCGGTTTGCACTATCTTTGCTTTCCCTTTCTAAAAGGGAAATTCATTTAATTTTTAATTTTCAATTTTTAATTCTTAAAGTGGCAGAACAAAGAAGAACATCCCGTACTCCGAAAGGAAAGGCACCACAGCCCGTAACAGACTACGGACGTATCCAGCCGCAAGCGCCGGAGCTGGAAGAAGCTGTCTTGGGAGCCTTGATGATTGAGAAGGACGCTTATTCGCTGGTAAGTGAAATTCTTCGTCCGGAGTCATTCTATGAGCATAGACATCAGTTGATATATTCCGCTATTACCGATTTGGCCGTGAATCAGAAGCCGGTCGATATCCTCACCGTGAAGGAGCAACTTTCCAAGCGGGGAGAATTGGAGGAAGTGGGCGGCCCGTTCTATATTACCCAACTCAGCAGTAAGGTGGCATCTTCTGCACACATCGAATACCATGCACGTATCATTGCACAGAAAGCTTTGGCACGTGAACTGATTACTTTTACCAGCAATATCCAGAGCAAGGCTTTCGACGAGACGCTGGATGTGGACGACCTGATGCAGGAGGCCGAAGGAAAACTGTTCGAGATTTCCCAGCAGAACATGAAGAAGGATTATACACAAATTAATCCTGTCATTGCCGAAGCCTATGATTTGATTCAGAAAGCTGCTGCCCGTACCGATGGTTTGAGTGGCTTGGAAAGTGGGTATACCAAGCTGGACAAGATGACTTCCGGATGGCAGAAGTCCGACCTCATCATTATTGCAGCCCGTCCTGCCATGGGTAAAACGGCGTTCGTACTTTCCATGGCAAAAAACATTGCCGTGAATTTCCGCAATCCCGTAGCACTGTTCTCGCTTGAAATGAGTAACGTGCAGCTGGTGAACCGTCTGATATCCAACGTGTGCGAGATTCCGAGTGAGAAAATCAAGAGTGGCCAGTTGGCAGACTATGAATGGCAGCAGTTGGATTACAAACTGCGTGACTTGCTGGATGCTCCGCTTTATGTGGACGATACGCCTTCTTTGTCGGTATTCGAACTCCGTACGAAGGCACGGCGTCTGGTACGTGAGCACGGAGTGAAGATTATCATCATCGACTACCTTCAGCTGATGAATGCAAGCGGAATGTCTTTCGGTAGCCGTCAGGAAGAAGTTAGTACCATTTCGCGTTCATTGAAAGGTTTGGCCAAGGAGCTGAACATTCCTATCATCGCTCTGTCGCAGTTGAACCGTGGTGTGGAGAACCGTGAAGGCGAGGAAGGCAAGCGTCCCCAGTTGAGTGACCTTCGTGAATCCGGTGCCATCGAGCAGGATGCCGATATGGTGTGCTTCATTCACCGTCCCGAATATTACAAGATTTATACTTCTGCCGATGGCAGTGACTTGCGCGGTATGGCGGAAATCATCATAGCAAAGCACCGTAACGGTGCTGTGGGGGATGTGCGTCTGAGATTTATCGGACAGTACACCCGTTTCCAGAATCCGGAGGATGATATGGTTATCCCACCTCCGACGGAGGGTGGAGGAGCTACATTCGGTTCACGTATGAATGCGCCTATTGGAAGTACGGCAACACCGCCACCTCCATCGGCTGCTGATTTTCCGCCACAGACGGACAACCCGTTTGGAGGTGTGGGGTCGGACGGGCCATTACCTTTCTGATGTATTTTTATGGCTACACCCTTTGCCTTGAATGCCTATACCATCGTAGAGTGATGGCTACACCTTTAGGTACAAAGGGTGTAGCCATGTTAAATACTGTATTTGAGCCTATTTACTTATTCTAAAACCTTCAATGTGGACAGTAAGAACGTCAATTTTACTTTTGCTCCCTTTTCCGTTTTGATTGTGCCTCAGGCATCTGCTGTTCTGTGTTTATTTTATCAGTGGATAGAGTATCTTGTTTTATTTCTTGTTCCTTTCTCAGCCGGTTGAGTTTCCATCTGTTCCAGAAAAGGAGCTCACTCCATTTGTTGAAATCCTTTTTGAAGATAATGCCAATACCTTGTGTTGTCAGATTTGTCCGGGTGTAGTAGCGGTCGTTCGTTTCGTTGTACGCTTTCAGGCGGATGTCTCCGGAACGGTTGACGAGCCATTCCGCTTCAAAGTCTCCCACAAAATTGGTATTTGCCATCGGATTGTCACGATAGCCAAAATTACCATTGATAAGTAGTCGGTTATTCAATAATTGTCCCGAAAGCATGGTCTCGAACTCCATGTCTGTCCAGCCTCTTTCACCGGTACTGAAATTGGTGCCGAAGTTCCAGTTATTGACATCGAGAATGTTTGATAAAGCGTTATTCAACTGTCCGGAAAGGGTGGATGAAACAACACTGGACATCATATTCGAATTCTGGGTGGCTCCCAAGTTTTCCGGGGTATAGAACTTGCCGATAGCCAACAGATAGAGTATCTGCATGTTCATTTGCTCGTCAGTAGGAATATAGTTACGGACAATGGCCTGCACTTCATCGCGTTCGTTGGGCAGCTCGATGTCGAATTTTACATCGGGTGAAGTCAATTGTCCGGTAAGGTCCATCATACAGTTCACTTTTACATTTGTTTGGCTGATGTAGCCGGAGGTTGCCTCGTTGGGCATTAGGTCATTTAAGGATGCTGAGTTGACCGTATAGCCTGCTTTTATGTCCAGAGTGGCATCCAGCGGCGAACCGTTGAATGTAATGGTACTTCCATCCCTGATAATAAAGTCCTTTCGGATAACCTCTTGCAGACTGAATTTATAGACTCCCTGGCTTATCCGGTAACTGCCGAACATTTTTACATCTCCTTTATTGAAGAACTCAGTACGGATATTTCCGGTTCCCCGTCCACTGATATAGTCGCCGGCGATAGGGTCCATGATAATCTTCATGGTAGCGTCGGGGGTGGCGTCTACCAAGAGATTCAGCCGGATGTCAGTGTCGCTCTCTTTCTCTTCCTCGATTTCCTTTTGGGCAATCTCGTAGTCGGAAAGGCGAACAGAGTCTTGTACGGCACGGCGTGGCGTCTTGTCCACAAACTTGATGAACTGGTTGCTGACTGCTGTAGATACGTTATCCTTTATATAGGTAAAGGTGGTGTTACGATTGGTAGTCATTGCAACGTCAATGTTAACGCCATCTTGGGCATTACCGGCAATAGTGGCATTCCCCGTACCGTAGACGGTGCCGTAGAAGGGATAGTCCGGTGATTCTTTGGTATTCATCACCAGCATGTCGTTGACATTGAAATTGAAACGGTACTCCAGGTTCTTGAAATGCTGATAGTGCAGATAGCCGCTCATGCTGCCTTGATGCCCTTGCGTGTCGAAAATGCGGTTGTTGCGGAAGGTCAACCCGCCGGGCTCGATGTAGATGCTGTCTTTGACGGAGAAAGTGGTGTTGAGCACGTCTACCTTCATGGAAGCATCGCCGAATACACGCCCTTCCATGGTGAGAGCCTTGAATTTGCCATAGAAATGTACATGGCCGGTGGCACGTCCGTTGAATTCGGGCGTGATGCTGCTCATATAATGATGTATAAACTTCAAGTTGGTACCGCCCGCTTCAATTTGGAGATCCAATGAACTGGTGGGCTTCAAGGGATAGACATAGCCATACACATGGCTTTTGGCGATATCTTTCTCCCTGATATGGGCATCCAGATAGATGCCCTTCACGTCGTGGTGCCATTCTCCGTGTATGTTGGCATCACCCAGCAAGCCTTCGTTCAATCCGAGGTTGCGGATAAACAAGTCGGTGCTCATGACGGGGTTTTCCAGTACTCCGCTGGCGAAAGCCGGACCGGTGGCTTCTCCTTTGAAATTGACTCCGAGGTCTGCAATGTCGAACACATAACCGATGTTGATTTCCTTCAAATCCAGACGTACTGTATCTTCGGGATGTGGTGAAACGATGCCATTGATACGCAAGTGCCGGTCTTTATGGCTGAAGTAGAAATCATTGACATACACTTTGCCGGAGTCGAGTACTACCTGGGAAGGATGTATATCCCACAGTGTATCGTTCAGTATCACGTTGGTGGGCTGGACATCAATGACGGTTTTTAAGGGGGGAAGTTTCCTCTTGCTTTCATTCGCTTCTTTCTGTTCACGGATGAAGTGGGCGACGGCGGCGAGTTTCCCGCTGTAGGTTACAGTGCTGCTGTTACCCCAGTTCAGCGTGGTCTGTATGCTGTTGTTCTGGGCTTGCGCTTCTAAAGCTATATTGACAGCGCCGCTTGATTTGCGGTTGCTGAAGCGTAGGCGTGTATGGAACTGGTCACCGGGATTCTCGCAAAGGAACATTCCGGATTCGATGAATTTGTTTTCATAGCGGAGACGGGGAAAATAGCCTTCTACACGGAGTCGCTGTGCCTTGTCATTGAAGTATCCTTTAATGGTGGAATGGGTATATACTTTTACCGGAATCTGAAAGACGGTGGAGAGTAGTTCCGTATTGTAAATGTGCATGTCGAAATGGAAATTGTTCTCCGTCTCTATGGGTTTCTTGTCTGGCAGAATCAAGGCGGGGATATAACGACGCATGATATTCAGTACACTGGCAGGCAGGGTACGATAAGAATAATCGCCTTCTATGCGACCTTGGAGAAAGTTGGATTGGATGGTCAGCCGTTTCTGGTCTTCGCTTTCTCTGATGGCGGATATCTTCAGATTGTCCAGGAAGTATTGTGTTTCCGGAGCTGCGAACAGTAAGCTGTCAACGTTGATTTCACCGTTCATCTCGTCAATGGAACCGCCGGTGAAGTCAGCCTTGACTTTGACTGATATTTCCGTATCTTCATAGTTGGGTGTCAGATGTAGGGCATGAGGACGAAATTTGTCGATGCTTGCCTGAAAGTTGAAAGTCGGTACCCGACTGGCGGTATTGATGGTACCGTTCAAAATAACAGAACCATTGGTGTCATCCAAGGCGACTTTTCCCGTGAAGCCTCCCTGCTTGTATTCTCCATCCAGGGTGATATTTTCGTAATTGTAGTCGCTGTAATCAATGGAGGCAACCAGCCCTTTCAGCAGTACGGATGGGTATTGGTTTTCGTAATGGCTGCTGTTGACATCCAGATTGAAAGTTACTTTACCCAGTTTTTTGTTACCCAGCATCTTGCCCAGCTCAAACTCTTTGGTTTTCACTGCACCGGAATAGGCAAAATAACCTTTATCTTTGTTAGAACTTAGTTTTACGTCAGTTTGGATGGTTCCGATGTCAGTGCGTACTTGTCCGTAAGTTACGAGGTCTGTGAAGTAGCCCGATACTTCTCCACGGAAGGAAACCGTTCCTAAGTGTTGCAGGACGGGAGGTACTCCATTATAGTTCTTGCTGAAATTCCGGACAAAGAAGGCAATTCCTTCCGGGTCTGCGTACAAATTGGACAAATTGCCGAATATATAAGCATTTTCCGGATGGGAAAGGTCTTGTAGTGATACGTCTCCCCTCAGATAAAAATGATTTCCGACAGAGACGGAAAGGTGCGGGCAATTCAGTTGATTGACAGTGCCGTCCGTCTGTACCTCTACTTGCAATTTTTCCTTGAAGGAACCAAAAGCCGGAACAAAAGCCGATAAATCCTGCAAGGCGATTTGAGAGGGCAGCAAATGGAATGAGAAACGGACATCTTGGGCAAGATTGTCAAACGCCCCCAGACTGTCATAATCCATGTGTATAGTATCCATTGCCAAAGAGGTGTTGGGGAGGTCGATGGCGAAATTTTCGATTTTCATCCGTTGGTCATTGCCGATAACCTTTAGGCTTAGTTTCTTCAATTCAAATCCGGAATGTTCTTCTTCGATGCTCAGACGCTTGATGGCGGCATTGATAGAATCATTTTGCAATGCTTTTAGGGAGATGTTTGCAATAATGTTACGCAAGCGGAGATGCTGTGGATTGAACTTTCCCGGAGTCTCTTTCTCGGACAGCACATCATACGAAACCTTTCCGCGGCGTATCAGTAAGGAATTGATACGGAGATCCAGGTTGTTTTTCTTTTGAACCGTATCTTTGGATGCGAATGCGTCGAGTACAAACTGAAAATTAGGTTTATCCTTGGGAGTCTGCTTGTTCAGATTGATGTTAAAGCCGAACAATTGTATGTTACTGATGGATATTTTGCCGCTGAATAGGGGGAGAATATCGAATTTGGCAGAAAGACGGGTCACCTTCAGCATTTCCTTGCCAGACTGGTCGTCCAGGAGCAGGTCGTCGATGATGATGCGGTTCAGCAATCCTATGTTTATTCGCCCAATGGAAATCTTGCTGTCCAGTATGGAAGCCAGTTCATTGGCAACAAATACAGACATTTGTCGCTGAACGGATGGAATGTTCAGCAACAATATGGTACCGATATACAATCCCAATACAATACCGAGTACCCAGCGTACTGTTTTTTTTAGCTTTCTGATAGGCGGTTAATTTTTATAATCAGCCAACAAAAATATGAAATAATACGTTATGAATCGTACTTTTATCACTACTTTTGCAGCGTTTAAACGTAAATAAACATTATGAGTACAATAATCTTGGGAATAGAATCTTCTTGTGATGACACTTCTGCAGCTGTCATCAAAGATGGTTATCTGCTTTCGAATGTGGTGGCCAGCCAAGCTGTGCATGAAGCATACGGCGGGGTAGTGCCTGAACTGGCTTCCCGCGCGCACCAACAAAATATAGTTCCGGTAGTGCATGAGGCATTGAAACGCGCCGGAGTAACCAAAGAGGAATTGAGTGCTGTGGCTTTTACACGTGGACCGGGATTGATGGGGTCATTGTTGGTGGGGGTATCTTTCGCCAAAGGGTTCGCCCGTTCATTAGGTATTCCTATGATTGATGTTAATCATTTGACTGGTCATGTGTTAGCTCATTTCATTAAAGCAGAAGGTGAAGATAATGTGCAGCCGGAATTTCCTTTCCTCTGCTTGCTGGTTTCCGGTGGAAACTCACAGATTATCTTGGTGAAAGCCTATAACGATATGGAAATTTTGGGGCAGACCATTGATGATGCCGCCGGTGAAGCCATTGACAAATGCTCGAAGGTAATGGGATTGGGATATCCGGGTGGTCCGATTATTGACAAACTGGCTCGGCAAGGTAATCCTAAAGCCTTCTCGTTCAGCAAACCGCATATTCCAGGGTTGGATTATAGTTTCAGCGGACTTAAGACCTCGTTTCTTTACTCTCTGCGCGACTGGATGAAGGACGACCCCGATTTCATCGAACATCACAAGACGGATTTGGCGGCATCACTGGAAGCTACCGTTGTAGATATCTTGATGGATAAGTTGCGCAAAGCTGCCAAACAATATAAAATAAAGGAAGTGGCTGTTGCAGGAGGCGTTTCTGCCAATAACGGATTGCGTAATGCTTTCCGTGAGCATGCCGGGAAGTATGGTTGGAAAATATTTATTCCGAAGTTCAGCTACACAACGGATAACGCTGCCATGATTGCCATTACCGGATACTTCAAGTATGTGGATAAGGATTTTTGTCCGATGGAAGCACCTGCTTATTCACGCGTAACTTTAGGATAATATATAATAAGGTATGAAGTTGGAAGAAAAGGTAGGAGAGCTGCTGAAAGCAAAGAAATTGTCCCTTTCCACCGCAGAAAGTTGTACGGGTGGAGGGATTGCCGCTCTGATTACTTCCGTTCCCGGCAGTTCGGAATACTTTAATGGTAGTATAGTGGCGTATTCCAATGAAATAAAGATGTCTTTGCTGCATGTATCTGCCGAAACTTTGGAAAAACATGGAGCAGTAAGCCGCGAAACTGTTACAGAAATGGTGAAAGGTGCGATGAAAACGCTGAAAACAGATTGTGCAGTGGCTACTTCCGGTATTGCAGGTCCTGGAGGTGGGACTCCGGAAAAACCAGTGGGTACGGTGTGGATAGCTGCTGCCTATAAAAATGAAATAGTTGCCATGAAGCAGGAGGGGGACGAGGGAAGAAAGGGAAATGTGGAAAAAGCAATTCAAAATGCCCTTTTGTTGCTTTGTGAGAAGCTGAAATGAGGAAAAAATGCTATCATACAGTGAATTATTTTAAGAAAAACTTGTTTGGTAACGATAAAAGTGCTTACTTTGCGCTCTGTTTGAAATAGGCAAAAAAGAAAACTATAAAATTAAGATAGAAATGTCAAAGATTTGTCAAATTACCGGAAAGAAGGCCATGATTGGCAACAATGTTTCACACTCAAAGAGAAGAACAAAGAGAACCTTTGATTTGAACTTGTTTAACAAGAAGTTCTACTATGTAGAGCAGGATTGCTGGATCAGCCTTAGCATTTGCGCTAATGGTTTGCGCATTATTAATAAGAAAGGACTGGACGCTGCTTTGAAAGATGCGGTAGCTAAAGGTTATTGTGATTGGAAAAGCATTAAAGTTATTGGCTAAAGTAGAGGAGAATACTGATTATGGCAAAGAAAGCAAAAGGTAACAGAGTACAGGTGATTCTGGAATGCACAGAACACAAGGATAGCGGTATGCCGGGTACTTCTCGTTATATTACGACGAAGAACAGAAAGAATACCACAGAGAGATTGGAGTTGAAGAAATACAATCCGATTCTGAAGAGAGTGACAGTACATAAAGAAATTAAATAATAAATCTATAACTTATGGCAAAGAAAGCGGTAGCAACCTTGCACGAAGGAAGCAAAGAAGGACGTTCTTATACAAAGGTTATCAAAATGGTGAAGTCTCCTAAGACTGGTGCTTACATCTTTGATGAACAGATGGTCCGTAATGAAGATGTTCAGAACTTCTTTAAGAAATAAGATAAATACAGTGGCTGTAAAGCGCTGATGACTTATAAAGATCCCCCTTGTCGGTATTTCCGGTAAGGGGATTTCTTTTTAAAAAGAGGACGAAGTTTTTAATATTCGTCAGTTTTGTTATATCTTTGCTGAAAATGCGAAGATAGGCTGCACCTCGGCATAAAAAATGAACGGGTTCATTTTATTCTGCATCCGGTTTGCACTATCTTTGCAGGGAATGCGAAAACAGGTTGCATAAAAATAATTAGTGTATGGGATTTTTTAGTTTTTTCTCCAAGGAAAAAAAGGAAACATTAGATAAAGGATTATCTAAGACCAAAGAAAGTGTGTTTGGCAAGATTGCGCGTGCCGTGGCAGGAAAGTCAAAAGTTGATGATGAAGTATTGGATAATCTGGAAGAGGTGTTGATAACTTCGGATGTGGGCGTGGAAACGACACTGAAAATTATTGAACGTATCGAAAAGCGTGCAGCAGCCGACAAATATATGAATGCCACTGAGCTGAATCATATTTTACGTGATGAAATCGCAGCGTTGCTTACAGAGAATAATTCGGAGGATGTGGATGACTTTGAAGCACCGATTGCGAAGAAACCATACGTCATTATGGTAGTGGGCGTCAATGGTGTAGGGAAGACTACTACGATTGGCAAACTGGCTTATCAGTTCAAGAAAGCCGGAAAGTCTGTTTATCTGGGTGCTGCCGATACTTTCCGTGCTGCTGCTGTGGAGCAGTTGGTGATATGGGGTGAACGGGTAGGTGTACCTGTTGTAAAGCAGAAAATGGGTGCTGACCCGGCTTCTGTCGCTTTTGACACACTGAGTTCCGCAACTGCCAATAATGCCGATGTGGTAATTATAGATACGGCAGGACGCCTTCATAATAAAGTCGGTTTGATGAATGAACTGACGAAAATCAAGAATGTGATGAAGAAGGTTGTTCCTGATGCTCCGAATGAGGTGTTGCTTGTGTTGGATGGCTCAACCGGGCAGAATGCATTCGAACAAGCCAAGCAGTTCACTCTGGCAACGGAGGTTACGGCAATGGCTGTTACAAAGTTGGACGGAACAGCCAAGGGTGGCGTAGTCATCGGCATTTCAGACCAGTTTAAAATTCCGGTTAAATATATTGGATTGGGTGAAGGAATGGAAGATTTGCAGGTGTTCCGTAAAAAGGAATTTGTTGATTCACTGTTCGGGGAGAATGCATGAAACGGAAGACTATAGATATCATCACTTTAGGATGTTCTAAAAACCTGGTGGATTCGGAACATTTGATGCGTCAGTTGGAGGAAGTGGGATTCCATGTGACACATGATGCGGAAAGACCGAAGGGACAGATTGCCGTAATCAATACTTGCGGTTTCATCGGTGACGCCAAGGAGGAATCCATTAATATGATTCTGGAATTTGCGCAGGCCAAGGAGGAAGGAAACTTGGAGAAGCTTTATGTAATGGGTTGCCTTTCGGAACGTTATCTGAAGGAATTGGCCGTTGAAATTCCCCAGGTGGATAAATTCTATGGTAAATTCAATTGGAGAGAGTTGTTGCAGGATTTGGGAAAGGCCTATCATGACGAGCTGCACATAGAGCGCACATTGACCACTCCCAAGCATTATGCCTATTTGAAGATATCCGAAGGGTGTGACCGTAAATGTTCTTATTGCGCTATTCCCATCATTACGGGACGGCATGTGTCGCGCCCGATGGAGGAAATACTTGACGAGGTGAAGTATCTGGTTGCACGGGGTGTAAAGGAATTCCAGGTTATAGCCCAGGAGTTGACCTATTACGGAGTAGATTTATATAAGAAGCAAATGTTGCCCGAGCTTGTTGAGCGGATTTCGGATATTCCCGGAGTGGAGTGGATACGCTTGCATTATGCCTATCCGGCACATTTTCCGACTGATTTATTCCGTGTGATGCGCGAGCGTGACAATGTATGCAAATATATGGATATTGCCCTGCAACATATCAGCGACAATATGCTGCAAAAGATGCGCCGCCATGTGACGAAGGATGAGACGTATAAGCTGATAGAACAATTCCGTGAGGAGGTTCCCGGTATCCATCTCCGTACTACACTGATGGTGGGGCATCCAGGAGAAACTGAAGCCGATTTTGAGGAGCTGAAAGAGTTTGTCCGTAAAGTGCGTTTCGATAGAATGGGGGCTTTTGCGTATTCGGAAGAAGAAGGGACGTATGCCGCTGCTGAATATGAGGATTCTATTCCCCAGGAAGTGAAACAAGCGCGCTTGGATGAGTTAATGTCTATTCAACAAGGCATTTCAGGGGAGTTGAGTGCGGAGAAAGTAGGCAGGCAGATGAAAGTAATCATTGACCGGCTGGAAGGCGAATATTATATTGGACGTACAGAATTTGATTCTCCCGAAGTGGATCCTGAGGTTTTGATTGAGCGTGGAGACAGAGCGTTGCATATAGGTAACTTTTACCACGTAGAGATAGTAAATTCCGATGATTTCGACCTTTTTGGACGAATAATTTAAAGATTTTTCCTTATCTTCTTGCATATGTGAAGAAGATTTGCTAATATAGCACCGTAGTTCAATTTAAAGGCTTACATTTTGAATAACAAAGAGTTTACTTCTGAATTGTCGCGGAGGTTAGGATACACATTGAAAGATACTTCTGAACTGGTTGCTTCATTGCTGGCAGATATGACACGGCAGTTGGAGGAGGGAAATATTATCTCTATACAAGGGTTCGGTACATTCGAAGTGAAAAAGAAGGCAGAGCGTATATCTGTGAATCCGACTACAAAGCAGCGTATGCTGGTACCTCCCAAATTGGTGTTGACTTATAAGCCGAGTACATTGTTAAAGGATAAGTTTAAGTAACCGGCTTTTAAAAAAATCTCCCGTATTATGAATGAGAAACTGAACATACAAGACCTGATTGACACGCTGGCTGAAAGGCATGGCATGAGCAAGAAGAATGCGGATAGTTTTGTGAAAGAATTCTTCCAGCTGATTGAGGAGTCTTTGGAGAAGGACAAGTATGTGAAGATACGAGGTTTGGGGACTTTCAAGCTGATAGATGTCGGGAGTCGTGAAAGCGTTAATGTGAATACGGGGGAAAGGTTTGAGATACAAGGGCATACAAAAGTGTCGTTTACACCGGAACCGGCTTTGAAAGATATTATCAATAGACCATTTTCGCATTTTGAAACTGTAGTTTTGAATGACGCTACGGTGCTTGAGGACACCCTGCAGGAAAATGACAGTGAAGATGATGAAGATACTGAAATCAAAACTCCGGAACAAGAGGTGGAGGAGAAGGTTGCCTTAGTGGAAGAAGCCACGATAGAAGAACCTTTGGTGGAAACTGTAGTCGAAGAGCCGTTAGTTGAGCCCGAACCGGAAGTTGAAGAGGAGAAACCGGAAAAAACTGAACCTGAAGCAATGCCTGAAAATATAGTTGCTGTTGAACCGGAACCGTCTGAGCCAGTGATAAAAGATACGGCAGATTCTTCGACTATGAAATATTTTATAGGCATCGTTGTATTTGTAGTGTTGTTGTGTGGTGGTGCCGTAGCTTTCATGTATTATCCGGACTTGCTTGACAAACTTACTGCAAAGCCTCTTGTAGAAGAGGTTGCAGACTCGGATGTGAAGGAATCTGTTACTGAAAAGGTGGATGTCCCTGCCGGTCAAGACAATATTGCCTTGACAGACAGCATTGTTTCAAAAGATGTTGTAGTTCCTGCCCGGACAGATACTGTGGCAGAAACTGTTGCTACAACAACTCCTGCGCTTACAACAACTCCAAAGGAAAATGTACAGGTACAGTCTCCCGCTCCTAAAAAAGAGCAGAAAAAGACAGTTGCACCGTTTGAACCGGATTCTGTGGGGTATACGATTGTGGGAACAGAAACCACTTATACCATCAAGGAAGGGGAAACGCTGACTAGGGTAGCGCTTCGTTTTTATGGGACAAAAGCTCTTTGGCCTTATATCGTGAAGCATAATCCCGGCGTAATCAAGAATCCGGATAATGTACCTTATGGTACCACTATCAAGATACCGAAATTAGCCAAGAAGCAGTAAAAAATTACTGCTTCTTTTTTGTTAAATACTAAACTCTATGAAAGTAGTTTAATCTAAAAGGTTTCGCATAGTTTTTTAATAAAAATTAGTTGGTATGGTTAATTTATTCCCGTACTTTTGGGAGCGAAAAAAATAATTGCCGGTTCAAAACCGGATAAATGAAGAAATTAAACATTAAAAAATAGATTGATTTATGGCTGAAACAATTGACATCCGCGAACTGAATGAGCGGATTGAAAGACAAAGTGCTTTCGTTACCAATCTTACCACAGGTATGGACCAGGTCATTGTAGGACAAAAGCATCTGGTAGAGTCGTTGTTAATTGGTTTGTTGTCCGATGGACATGTGTTGTTGGAAGGTGTGCCCGGTTTGGCAAAGACTTTAGCTATCAAGACGCTTGCTTCGTTGATTGATGCGCAATACAGCCGCATTCAGTTTACGCCTGACTTGTTGCCTGCCGACGTAATAGGTACAATGGTTTACAGCCAGAAGGATGAAACGTTCCAAGTAAAAAAAGGTCCGGTCTTCGCAAACTTTGTTTTGGCTGATGAAATCAACCGTGCTCCGGCCAAAGTACAGAGTGCTTTGCTGGAAGCCATGCAGGAACGTCAAGTTACTATCGGCAATGAAACTTTCGGGTTGCCCAAACCATTCCTGGTGCTTGCCACACAGAATCCTATCGAGCAGGAAGGTACTTATCCGCTGCCCGAAGCGCAAGTGGACCGTTTCATGCTGAAAGTCGTAATAGACTATCCGAAGCTGGAAGAGGAGAAACTGATTATCCGTCAGAATATCAATGGTGATAAATTTGAAGTGAAGCCCATTTTGAAGGCAGACGAAATTATTGAAGCTCGTAAAGTGGTTCGCCAGGTGTATCTGGATGAGAAAATAGAAAAATATATTGTTGATATTGTATTTGCTACCCGTTATCCGGAAAAATATGATTTAAAAGAACTGAAAGACATGATTGGTTTCGGCGGTTCGCCCCGTGCTTCCATCAACTTGGCCTTGGCTGCCCGTAGCTACGCGTTCATCAAGCGTCGCGGTTATGTCATTCCGGAGGATGTGCGCGCTGTGGCACATGACGTACTTCGCCACCGTATCGGCTTGACTTACGAGGCGGAAGCCAGCAATATGACATCTGATGAAATCGTCAGCAAGATACTGAACAAGGTTGAAGTGCCCTAACGCATAATAGAGGTTTTCGTAAACTTGAGGTTTACAATCCTATACCTGAGGCTTAGCGTCGTAAACCTTAGGGTTGAGTACCGAAAACCTCACCCCTTTTCATAGGGAAGTTTCTGTTATAAACTAAATTGCGCTTGTGTGCTTAAATGAGATTATTAAAATAAATCAATGGAAACAACAGAACTTTTGAAGAAAGTCCGTCAGATTGAGATAAAGACGCGCGGATTGTCCAACAATATCTTTGCCGGGCAGTATCACTCTGCCTTCAAGGGTAGAGGTATGGCATTCTCCGAGGTGCGCGAGTATCAGTTTGGCGATGACATACGCGACATTGACTGGAATGTGACCGCCCGCTTCAACAAGCCTTACGTCAAGGTGTTTGAGGAGGAGCGCGAATTGACAGTGATGTTGTTGGTAGATGTTTCCGGTAGTTTGGAGTTCGGTACGGTAAAGCAGATGAAGAAGGATATGGTGACGGAAATTGCCGCTACACTGGCATTCTCTGCCATTCAGAATAATGACAAGATTGGTGTCATCTTCTTTTCGGACCGGATTGAGAAGTTTATTCCGCCCAAGAAGGGACGTAAGCATATACTTTACATCATCCGCGAACTGATAGATTTTCATGCGGAAAGCCGGAGGACGAACATCCGTTTGGGATTGGAATATCTGACGAATGTGATGAAACGCCGTTGCACGGCATTTGTCTTGTCCGACTTCATCGACCAGGAAAGTTTCAAGAACGCCATGACCATTGCCAATCGTAAGCATGACCTGGTTGCCGTTCAGGTGTACGACCGTCGTGTGGAAGAATTGCCACCCGTGGGACTGATGAAGATTAGGGATGCCGAGACGGGACATGAGCAGTGGATTGACACCTCCTCGCGTGCCGTGCGCCGTGCCCATCATGATTGGTGGGTGAACAAGCAGGCGGAATTGAATGAAACGTTTACCAAGAGTAATGTCGACAATGTGTCGGTACGTACCGACCAGGATTATGTCAAGGCATTGATGAATTTGTTTGCGAAACGAAATTAATCGGAAAATGAAAAGATATTTATTTCTGATAGCGTTATTGATAGCATGGTCGGGAAGGGTAGTAGCCCAGTCGGTAACGGTAGATGCTACGATTGACTCTTTGCAGATTCTTATTGGAGAGCAGGCAAAGATAAAGCTTCAAGTATCTCTGGATGCCGATAAGCGTGCCATATTCCCGGTATATACCGATACGCTGGTGAATGGGGTTGAAATTATTGATGTGGCCAAGCCGGATACGCAACTGCTGAATGATGGCCGGCGTGCATTGATAACTCAAGAGTATACAGTTACCTCTTTCGACTCGGCTCTTTATTATCTGCCGCCTATGGAAGTGACAGTGGATAATGAGAAGTATCGCTCCAAAGCGTTGGCCTTGAAAGTATATTCGGTGAATGTCCCGTTAGACCCGGAGAATCCGGAACAGTTCTTCGGTCCCAAAACAGTGATGCAAGCGCCTTTTGCCTGGGAAGACTGGTATGGTCTTATGGCTTGTGGTGCGCTGATTATCCCGATAGGGATATTACTTGTCTATCTGATAATGCGCTTCTTCGACAATAAGCCTATTATCCGTAAGGTGAAGGTAGAACCTAAGCTGCCTCCCCATCAGTTGGCTATGCAGGAGATAGAACGTATCAAGAATGAGAAGGTATGGCAGAAAGGGGAACCGAAGGAATATTATACGGAATTGACTGATGCTCTTCGTACATATATAAAAGACCGCTTTGGTTTCAATGCTTTGGAAATGACTTCTACGGAAATCATAGATAAGTTGCTGGAAATGAAAGATAAGGAAGCAATATCGGATTTGCGTGAATTGTTCCAGACTGCTGATTTGGTGAAATTTGCCAAGCATAATCCATTGATGAACGAAAATGACGCTAACCTGATTAATGCCATTGACTTTATTAATGAAACCAAGGAGAAAGAAGAGGAGAATGCCAAGCCGCAACCTACTGAGATTACCATTATCGAGAAACGTTCTTTGCGTACCAAGATTTTGCTGGGAGCGGGTATTGTGGTGTTGGCTGTAGCTCTTGCCTGTTCATTGATATATATCGGATTGGAGTTGTATAATTATTTTGCTTAATGCTGGAAAAGTGACTTCAATCGGATATACATGAGTGAAAAATGAAGGATGTTTGGAGCGAAGCTGAATTGTAAATCGTTAAATCGTACATAAATATGGTTTTTGCCAATATTGAATATTTATTTTTGCTGCTGTTGCTTATACCTTATATAGTATGGTATATTATGAAGCGGACGAATAGTGAAGCTACGCTTCAGATTTCGGATGCCCGTGTGTATGCCCATACCCCTAAAAGCTATAAGAACTATTTGTTGCATGTACCGTTTGTATTGCGGATAATTGCCTTGATACTGATTATTCTTGTTTTGGCACGTCCGCAAACCACCGATAGCTGGCAGAACAGTGAGATTGAGGGTATTGATATCATGCTTGCTATGGACGTTTCTACCAGTATGCTGGCCGAAGACCTGAAACCTAACCGGTTGGAAGCGGCGAAGGATGTGGCGGCAGAGTTTATTAACGGACGTCCGAATGACAATATAGGTATAACTTTGTTTGCTGGAGAAAGCTTTACGCAATGTCCGTTGACAGTAGACCATGCCGTATTGTTGAACTTGCTTAAAGATATGAAGTGCGGGCTGATTGAAGACGGAACGGCAATCGGTATGGGTATTGCCAATGCCGTTACCCGTTTGAAGGATAGCAAGGCAAAGTCGAAAGTCATTATTCTGCTGACGGACGGTGTCAATAATAAAGGTGATATTTCTCCTTTGACGGCTGCTGAAATAGCCAAGAGTTTTGGCATTCGCGTTTATACTATTGGGGTAGGAACCAATGGTATGGCTCCTTATCCTTATCCGGTAGGCGGAACAGTGCAATATGTCAATATGCCCGTCGAAATTGATGAAAAGACTTTGACACAGATTGCCGGAACAACGGAAGGTAACTATTTCCGTGCCACCAGCAACTCGAAGTTGAAGGAAGTGTACGAAGAGATAGACAAGCTGGAGAAAACAAAATTGAATGTAAAAGAATACAGCAAGCGCCAGGAAGAGTACCGCTGGTTTGCGTTGGCTGCTTTCTTGTGCGTATTACTGGAGGTACTGTTACGCAACTCTATATTGAAGAAGATACCGTAAAAACGGAGAATGTCTTTTAGTGTATCAGTCATTGCGTAGCCAAATTGTAAATTGTAAATTGCTAAATTGTAAATAAAAAGATGTTTCGATTTGAAGAACCTGCATATTTGTACTTGTTGCTGCTGCTGCCTTTATTGGCGGCCTTCTACTTGTACTCCAATTATCGGAGGAGGAAAGCCATTCGTAAATTTGGTGACCCTATACTGATGGCACAGCTAATGCCGGATGTTTCCAAATACCGTCCGGATGTGAAGTTTTGGTTGGTTTTTGCGGCTATCGGGTTGTTCACGGTACTGCTGGCACGTCCGCAGTTTGGTTCCAAACTGGAGACGGTAAAACGCCAGGGAGTGGAAGTGATGATTGCGTTGGATATATCCAATTCCATGCTGGCACAAGACGTACAGCCAAGCCGCTTGCAGAAGGCAAAACGGCTGGTGGCGCAGTTGGTAGATAAGATGCAGAATGACAAGGTCGGTATGATTGTTTTTGCAGGTGACGCTTTTACCCAGTTGCCTATTACGAGTGATTATATTTCTGCCAAGATGTTTTTGGAGTCCATCGATCCTTCGCTGATTTCCAAGCAAGGTACGGCAATTGGAGCTGCAATAAATCTGGCTGCCCGGAGTTTTACACCTCAAGAAGGAGTGGGACGTACTGTTATTGTCATCACCGACGGTGAAAACCATGAAGGTGGTGCCGTAGAAGCTGCTAAGGCTGCTGCAGAGAAAGGTATCCAGGTCAATGTATTAGGGGTAGGTATGCCTGAGGGTGCTCCCATTCCAATAGAGGGTACTAATGATTATCGTCGTGACCGTGAAGGTAATGTAATCGTTACTCGCTTGAATGAGCAGATGTGTCAGGAAATTGCTCAGGCAGGAAATGGTATTTATGTGCGCGTAGACAATACCAACGGTGCACAGAAAGCGATTAGTCAGGAAATCAACAAGATGGCAAAGGCAGATGTGGAAACACAGGTGTACACGGAATTCAATGAACAGTTTCAGGCAGTGGCATGGATTATTCTGCTGTTGTTACTGGCTGAGATGTTGATATTGGAGCGCAAGAATCCTCTGTTCCGCAACATTCATTTATTCTCTAATAAGAAATGATGCGTATGTTACAGAAAAAATATATTGGAATAGTTTTGCTGCTGTTAGTGGCAGTTTCAGCTTCTGCACAGAAGGCGGAACGCGATTATATCCGTAAGGGAAACCGTTTTTTTAAGGATAGCGTATATGTGGATGCAGAAGTGAACTATCGGAAGGCTTTGGAGGTAAACCCGAAGTCAACGGTTTCCATGTTCAACCTGGGAAATACATTGACCCAGCAGAACAAGCTGCAGGAAGCGATGGAGCAATATGTGGGAGCTACCAAGATAGAAAAGGACAAATCGAACTTAGCACAGATTTATCATAATATGGGAGTCATCTTTCATTCTCAGAAGGATTATGCAAAGGCGGTAGAAGCCTATAAGGAGTCGTTACGTAATAATCCGAAAGATGATGAAACGCGCTATAACCTTGCTTTGGCACAGAAACAGTTGCAAGACCAGCAGCAGAACCAGGATCAGAATCAAGATCAGGATAAACAGGACCAACAGAAGGAGCAGGATAAACAGCAGGATCAGCAGAAAGACCAGCAACAGAATCAAGACCAGCAACAACAACCTTCTCAGCCGGAAAAGAAAGATAATGAGATGTCTAAGGAAAATGCCGAGCAGCTATTGAACTCTGTCATGCAAGACGAGAAGGATGTGCAGGATAAAGTGAAAAAGCAGCAGGTACTTCAAGGAGGTCGTCTGGAAAAAGATTGGTAACAAACATAATAGGAAATAATATATGAGAAAAATAGTTTTCTTATGGATAGCACTGATTGCAGTCGGTATGAATGTCTTTGCCGATGGCAAGGTATCGTTTACTGCGTCTGCTCCTGACGCTGTGGCGGTAGGAGACCAGTTCAGACTGTCGTATACGGTGACTACACAAAAGGTAAGGGATTTTCGTGCTCCTTCTATGAAGGAATTTGATGTGTTGATGGGGCCCAGCCGCTCGCAACAGAGTAGCGTGCAGATGATTAATGGGCAGACGACTTCAACCAGCAGTATTACATTCACTTATATTTTAATGGCGACTGCAGAAGGTGATTTTACTATTCCAGGAGCCACTATCACTGCTGATGGTAACCAAATGGTTTCGAATTCTGTACAAGTAAGGGTTCTTCCGGCAGATCAGGCTGCTAATGGAGCTTCTGGAAATGGTGGCAAACAGAGTGAGGGCACTGCCAGCCGCGCTTCTTCCGGGACATCTGTATCGAATAGTGATTTGTTTATTACAGCTACTGCCAGTAAGATGACGGTGTATGAACAAGAGGCTTTTCTGCTGACATACAAGATATATACCTTGGTGGACTTACGTATGTTTGATAATGTGAAATTGCCCGACTTCAAAGGATTCCATTCTCAGGAAGTAGAATTGCCTAATGACAGAAGATGGGGATTGGAGCATTATAAAGGTAGAAATTATCAGTCTACAATCTATCGTCAGTTTGTGTTGTTCCCGCAACAAGCCGGTAAACTGACAATTGATGCAGCACGTTTTGACGCTTCTATAGCCAAGGCTACACAAGTATCCGATCCGTTCGAGGCGTTTTTCAATGGAGGAAGCAATTACGTAGAGGTGAAAAAGACTATTTTGACTCCGCAACTGACAATTGACGTAAAGCCCTTGCCGGCAGGTAAGCCAGCCGATTTTTCGGGAGGAGTGGGAGAGTTCAATATAACTTCTTCTATCAATAGTACAAATGTCAAGACCAATGATGCTGTTACTGTCAAACTTGTCATTTCTGGTACTGGTAATCTGAAATTGCTTTCTAATCCGGAAGTTAAATTCCCCGAGGATTTTGAAGTATATGATCCGAAGGTGGACAATAAATTTCGTCTGACAAATTCGGGCCTCTCCGGTAGTAAGGTCATTGAGTATCTGGCAATTCCTCGTAATGCGGGAACTTATAAGATTCCTGCCGTAAAGTTCAGTTATTTTGATATTAATTCCCGTTCGTATAAAACGTTGACTACGGAAGAGTATGAATTGCATGTGGAAAAGGGAGCAGGCAATGCTGCTCAGACTATTGCAAACTTTACAAGCAAGGAAGAACTGAAAGTATTGAACGAGGATATTCGTTTTATCAAGCAGAATAACGTAACTCTGTCTCCCAAAGGTGATTTCTTCTTCGGTTCGTTGACGTATTGGTTACTTTATTTGATACCGGGTATTGCATTCATTACATTCTTTATCATCTATCGTAAGCAAATAGCAGCCAATGCAAATGTAGCAAAGATGCGTACCAAGAAAGCCAATAAAGTGGCGGTGAAACGTATGAAGCAAGCTGGTAAATTATTGGCTGAGAATAAGAAAGATGCGTTTTATGATGAGGTTTTGAAGGCTCTTTGGGGGTATATCAGTGATAAACTGAACATTCCGGTATCCCGTTTGTCTAAGGATAATATCGAAGAGGAACTTCGTAATTATGGTGTGAATGATGCGTTGATAAAGGAATTCCTCGATGCATTGAATAACTGTGAGTTTGCCCGCTTTGCTCCGGGTGATGATAACCAGGCTATGGATAAGGTATATTCAGCTTCTTTGGAAGTTATCAGTAAAATGGAAAACTCGATAAAACATTAATCAGGAGGAAATGGTAATGAATAAAATATTGTTTTTTACTCTTAGTCTAGTGATGGCAATTACTGCCTATGGGCAGAATTCTGCATCTGTAGATACATTACAGACTGCTAGTGACTCTACATCCGTCGGTTCACATGCGGAATTCTCTGCTGCAAGGCAAGAAAGCAATGTGACAAAGGCTGAAGGTGACAGCGCTTATATACGGAATGATTATGCTTCTGCCATTCAAATATATGAGAATCTGTTAAAGAAGGGAGAGGCTGCAGAGGTCTATTATAATCTTGGCAACAGTTATTATAAGGCAGATGATATAGCAAGAGCTATATTGAATTATGAGCGTGCCTTGTTGTTGGAACCTGGTAATGCTGATATTCGTGCAAATTTGGAGATAGCACGTTCTAAGACAATCGATAAGGTAATCCCAGTTCCTGAGGTTTTCTTTGTATCTTGGACTAAATCGTTGATTAATTGTCTTAGCGTAGACGCATGGGCTAAGTTGGGGATTGTGTTCTTTGTACTATTACTCGTTTCGTTCTATCTCTTTTTCTTTTCAAAACAGATTACGGGAAAGAAAGTGGGATTTATTGCAGGAATAGTATTCCTGGTTCTTGTTATATTGAGTAATGTGTTTGCTGCTCAGCAAAAAGGCGAACTGATGGAACGTAACGAAGCTATAGTGTTGGCACCTAGTGTCACAGTGCGTAGTACTCCCAGTGAAAGTGGTACAAGTCTGTTCATTCTTCATGAGGGACGTAAAGTTGAGATAAAAGACAACTCTATGCGTGAATGGAAAGAAATTCGTTTGGAAGATGGTAAAGTAGGGTGGGTTCCAGCTTCTGCCATAGAAGGTATTTAAATTTTCCCTGTATTCTAAAAACAGCTCGTATAAACCCGATAATTCTGCTTTATACGAGCTGTTTCTGTCTATTTTTAGGAGCTTTTTCTCTGTACTTATAATTCTGCATACTTGAAAATGATTATTTTTTGGAGAGGCAATATTCTTTTTGAAAAAAGATAAAGAAATAGTTTGTTTTATCCTTTTTTTTCCTTAAGTTTATAGCGTGATAATAAAAAGTACAGAGTATTAACCATTAAATTTATGAATATGAGAACAATAACATTTAATGAATTACGTAAGATTAAAGACTCATTGCCTAGTGGTAGTATGCATAGAATAGCCGATGAACTTGGACTGAATGTTGACACTGTAAGAAATTTTTTTGGTGGACACAATTTTAAGGAGGGGAAAAGTGTTGGGATTCACTTGGAACCTGGACCAGATGGTGGATTGGTTATGATTGATGATACTACTGTTTTAGAGCGAGCTTTAAAAATTTTAGATGAAATGGCAGGTAAGACTGAAGAAGCTGTTCGAGCTTAAGAAGAGAAAGTTAGATAGAATCCCAATTGCTGACAACAATTGGGATTTCTTGTTTGTTTTAATCTCAAAATCAATGATATATGGAAGATAAATTAGTTACTTTGGCAATCTTAACGTACGCGAAAGCTCAAATATTGAAAAATGTTCTTGAAAATGAAGGTATTGAGACTTATATTCACAATGTAAACCAGATACAACCGGTTGTTTCTTCTGGCGTACGTGTACGTATTAAGGAGAGTGACTTACCTCATGCTCTGAAAATTACTGAAAGCTCTGCGTGGTTATCTGAAGAGGTAGTGGGGGGGAAGTCACCTAAACTGGAGAAGGTTAGTAATAAAGTGCTGATTCCAGTGGATTTTTCCAATTATTCTTTGAAGGCTTGCGAGTTCGGTTTCAATTTCGCTCAGAATATAGGTGCAGAAGTTGTTTTGCTACATGTTTATTTTACTCCTATATATGCAACTTCTTTGCCATACGGAGACGTATTTAACTATCAGCTAAGTGATGAGGAGAATGTAAGGAGTATCTTACAAAAAGTTCATGCTGATTTGAATGCATTATCTGATAAAGTAAAAGAGAAGGTAGCTTCCGGCGAGTTTCCAGATATTAAATATACTTGTGTTTTGCGTGAAGGTATTCCTGAAGAAGAGGTACTCCGCTATACCAAGGAATATCGACCACGCATTATCATAATGGGAACTCGTGGTAAAAGTCAGAAGGATATTGATTTGATCGGTAGTGTAACGGCTGAAGTGATTGAACGTAGCCGTGTACCGGTATTGGCCATTCCTGAAAATACTCCATTCAAGCAATTTTCTGAGGCTAAGCGTATTGCATTCATTACTAATTTTGATCAACGTGATTTAATAGCTTTTGATTCGCTAATAAATAATCTGAAATCATTTAAGTTTTCAGTGTCTCTGATACATCTTTCAGATGTTCAGAATACATGGAATGAAATAAAACTGGCTGGTATTAAGGAATATTTTCAAAAACAATATCCACAATTGGAAATATACTATGATGTGGTAAAGAACGATAATCTGCTTAGTAGTTTAGACAGTTATATCAAAAGTAATCATATTGATATTATAACATTAACTTCTTATAAAAGAAATATATTTTCGCGCTTATTTAACCCTGGCATTGCCAGAAAGATGATTTTCCATTCTGATACACCATTGTTGGTAATTTACGGAAGACCGAATTAGGTGTTGAATATAGGTATATATGGTTTCTATCCAATATCAGCATTATGTTTAATATGGCGCTGGAATAATTTAATCTAATTTTAATTTCTTCTCTCCCTCACTTAAGAAATAACATTCTTTACTTAATGATATAACAATAATAAAAGCCTAATTAAATTATTAATTAGGCTTTTATTATAAAGTATTACATCAACTTTTCAATTTCTTCGAATTCAGGGCCCATTTGCAAATTATAATACACTCTATATAGACCATTTAACCACAAATCTTTTTGATCAGGTTTCAGTTCTCTTGCCTTTTCATAATAAGGTTTTGCCTTTTCATAGAAAGTCTTCAGAGTAGCCTGGTCTTCTTTATACTTCGGATCATTAATATCTGTAGTTGCTTTTTCTGAGAAATCTTGTGCTTGTAAGCAGTAAATCAAGCCTAAATTAGAGTATGCTTCTGCATAATTAGGATCTACTTCTATAGTTTTTTTATAGAATTCAATAGCTTTATCATAGTCCTTCATATTGTGATAAAGGTAGCCTTTTACATACAAATAGAATGTATTGTTAGGATCTTTAGCCAACATATCATCAGCAAACTGCATAGCTTCGTCATATTTGTTGTTATTGCTATAATAATCAATCAAGTGACCGAAGAAGAATGAATGTTCAGGATATTTCTGGATACCTTCTTTTAAAGAAGCAATCCATTTAACAGTATCACCTTCAGCTTTCAATGCAGTAGAGATAAATTCCATTGCGTATTTCCCAACTTCTTTATCATCTTGCGCATAAGGAGCATACTTCAAAATACTAGGATAATCTTCCATCTTAGCAGCTGCTAAACTTGCATAATATGCTATTTGGGGTAATACAGTATCTGTTTGTAATAGATTTTCCTTTTCAAACATCGGGTTGATAGCAATATCAATGTATGTTGCAAAGAAATCTAATGCTTTTTTATTGTCTTCATTGGCTGCATCGCCTTCTTTCTGTGAGGCCAAATTAAAGAATTGGATACCGCCATTGATCAGATTACCGCGTTCTGCTAAAATTGTAGCAGAATTAGATTTTCTATATTTATTCTTGATTTTGCCCTTTTCATTGGGAATTTGTGCCAATTCGTCACATTTGAAGTAGAATTTACACATGTTCAATGCGCTATTATATACCTGAAGAGTGTCATAAGGTTTTCTCAGATAGGCATTTTCCATTTCTTTCTCACTTCTTTTTCTTTGGATAAGACCTGCTACATCCCACGTTTCGGCATTGTCCTTTGTTTCGGGATTGGTTAAAGCCTGATTTATCAGTTCCTCTGCTTTGGCAAAGTCAGGATTTACTCCGTTAGCAATACTTTTAGCCTCTTTTACGTTCTTTTCTTGGGCGAAAGTAAAGCTTGCGACAAGTAGTAAAACCATTGAAAATAATACTCTTTTCATGATTGTAGAAAATTTAAATTAATATTATGTCTATTCTTCATTTTCATTGTTTACCTCGTTCTGAGGGCTTTCAAGGGTATTTTCTTCCCCCTCCTCTATAAGTTCCTCTTCATTTTCTGAAGTGACTTTACATACAGAGCCGATTTCGTCATTACGTTTCTCAAGGTTGATTAGACGCACACCTTGTGTAGCACGTCCCATGATACGAACATCGGCGACTTTCAGACGGATGGTAATACCGGATTTATTAATAATCATCAAGTCATTTTCATCTGTAACAGACTTGATAGTTACTAATTTACCCGTTTTATCGGTGATATTCATTGTTTTCACACCTTTACCTCCACGATTGGTCTTGCGATAATCTTCAATATCCGAACGTTTGCCATATCCTTGTTCCGATACAACCATAATTGTTTCCGCTTCAGGATCTTTGATGCATATCATACCTACTACTTCGTCTTGACCGTCTTCATCCAATGTCATACCACGTACACCGGTGGCAGTACGTCCCATAACGCGCACAGCACTTTCATGGAAACGAATGGCACGTCCGTTACGGTTGGCAATGATGATTTCATTGTCGCCGTTTGTCATACGCACTTCGATTACACGGTCGTCTTCACGGATAGTGATAGCATTTACACCATTTTGGCGAGGACGTGAATACTGCTCAAGCAATGTTTTCTTAATGACACCATTCTTAGTACAGAACAATACATAATGGCTGTTGATAAATTCTTGGTCGTTCAGGTTCTTCACGCGCAAATAGGCGTTTACAGCATCGTCAGAGTCGATATTCAACAAATTCTGGATGGCACGACCTTTCGAATTCTTAGTACCTTCGGGGATTTCGTATACCTTCAGCCAGTAACACTTACCTTTCTGTGTAAAGAACATCATGGTATTATGCATGGTTGCAGGATAAATATGCTCTACAAAGTCTGCATCGCGGGTTTCGGTACCTTTGGAGCCTACCCCACCACGGTTTTGCGCACGGAATTCGCTCAGCGGTGTGCGTTTGATGTATCCCATGTGCGAGATGGTGATAATCATTTCATCATCTGCATAGAAGTCTTCCGGATTGAATTCTTCTGATGAATAGACAATTTCCGAGCGACGTTCGTCACCATACTTCTCTTTTACTTCAATCAGTTCATCTTTAATGACTTTGCGGCAGAGTTCGTCATTGACAAGGATTTCTTCCAAATAAGCAATCTGCTTCTGAATTTCCTCATATTCGGCGTGCAGCTGGTCTTGCATCAATCCTGTGAGCTGACGCAAACGCATTTCAACAATGGCACGTGACTGAATTTCACTGAGTTGGAATCGCTCCATCAAACCTGATATAGCATCATTCGGGGTTTTAGCAGCACGGATAATCTTGATTACTTCGTCGATATTATCAGATGCAATGATTAATCCTTCCAGAATATGTGCACGTTCTTTGGCCTTGCGCAAATCATACTGAGTACGGCGGATGACTACGTCGTGTCTGTGCTCAACGAAGTGTTTTATCAAATCTTTCAGATTCAACAGACGTGGACGGCCATGTACCAATGCAACATTGTTCACACCAAAAGATGTCTGCAGCATTGTCATCTTGTAGAGCTTGTTGAGTACAATGCTGGCATTTGCATCACGTTTTACATCAATAACGATACGCATACCTTCACGGTCGGATTCGTCATTAGCATTGGCAATACCTTCAATTTTCTTTTCGTTGGCCAGATCGGCTATATTCTTAATCAATTCAGCTTTGTTGACACCATAGGGAATTTCTGTCACAACGATTTTATCGTGCGTCGAACCAGTCTCAATTTCGGCTCTAGCACGCATTATGACACGTCCGCGTCCCGTGAGATAGGCTTCGCGAACACCGCTCATACCGTATATATAGCCTCCGGTCGGGAAATCAGGAGCTTTGACATACGTCATCAGCTCTTCTATATCGATGTCATTGTTTTCAATGTATGCAATACAAGCGTCAATAACCTCAGATAGATTATGGGTCGGCATATTGGTAGCCATACCTACGGCAATACCAGATGCACCATTTACCAAAAGATTCGGAATACGGGCCGGCATGACGGTAGGCTCTTGCAAAGAGTCATCGAAATTGTTCTGCATGTCAACAGTCTCTTTCTCAAGGTCTGTCATCATGTCTTCACCAATTTTTCGCAAACGACACTCTGTATAACGCATGGCAGCAGCACTGTCACCGTCTACTGAACCGTAGTTACCTTGTCCATCTACCAACATGTAACGCATTGCCCAAGGCTGAGCCATACGTACAAGAGCTCCGTAAACGGACGAGTCGCCATGAGGGTGATATTTACCTAATACTTCACCTACAACTCTGGCTGATTTTTTATAAGGTTTGTCGGAGGTATTTCCTAATCCCATCATTCCGAAAAGAATTCTTCGGTGAACGGGTTTAAAACCATCTCTAACATCCGGAAGGGCACGTGAAACAATGACCGACATAGAGTAGTCAATGTACGATGACTTCATTTCCTCCTCGATGTTAATCTTTATAATTCTGTCTTGTTCAAGCATTTAAAAAGATTATTAATTATACATTTTCGGGTTCGTGAAAAACCACGCTAAAGTACTGCTTTTTTACGATATACAAAAGTTTTCCTCCATAAACTTTGTTGCCTGCAACATAAATATGGAAGTACTCCCTCCCTTCCTCACCAAATTGCTATTAATATATAAGGTATAAAGTGGAAAAACAGATTTGAAATTTATGGCACGGGATTTGTATACTATTAAATCAGTTAAATATGATACGCTGAATTAATAAATGCGTATCTTTGTCGTGGATAACCTTTTTAATTGAGGAGAATTATAAAATATGAACAATCAATTTTCACAAAGAGTTTCAGACATAATTACTTATAGCAAGGAAGAAGCCAATCGATTGAGAAATCGCTATATTGGTCCGGAACACCTTCTGCTCGGCATGCTGCGTGATGGCGGAGGAAAAGCTATTGAAATATTGTTGAAACTTGATATAGATTTAAAACGAGTAAAAAGTCGTCTGGAGGGTTTCCTAAAGGATGCCGAGGACGATACTCTCTTGCCGGACGCTGAAGTGCCCTTGTCCCCGATGACGGCTAAGATATTGAAGATGTGTATGCTTGAAGCGCGTTTGCTGAAAAGTGCAACTGCCGATACGGAACATGTATTGCTGGCTATCTTGAAAGATGGCGACAATCTTGCTGCAACTGTTTTGGAAGAACACCGGGTGGATTATCAGGCTGTATTTGAACAGCTTTCGATGAAATCGACCAATCCGAATGCGGGAATGGGATTCACCGAGGATGATGAAGAGGATGAAGAAGATATGAATATGTCCCGCTCCTCCCGTACTGGGGGAGCTGGTTCGGCTTCGGCTGCACAGGCTGCATCCAGAAAGCCGTCCAATGATACTCCTGTGCTGGACAATTTCGGCGTAGACATGACGCGGGCTGCCGAAGAAGGCAAGCTGGACCCGGTTGTGGGTCGCGAACGCGAGATTGAACGTCTGGCGCAAATCTTGAGCCGCCGTAAGAAGAACAATCCGGTGCTTATCGGTGAACCTGGAGTCGGAAAATCTGCCATCGTAGAGGGTTTGGCATTGCGTATTGTGCAAAAGAAAGTTTCGCGCATTTTGTTTGAAAAGCGCGTGGTGATGCTTGATATGGCCTCTGTGGTGGCGGGAACAAAATACCGTGGTCAGTTTGAGGAACGTATCCGCTCTATCATCAACGAGTTGCAGAAAAATCCGAATGTCATCCTTTTCATCGATGAAATCCATACGATTGTAGGTGCCGGTGCTGCTGCCGGTTCCATGGATGCTGCCAATATGCTGAAACCAGCTTTAGCGCGTGGTGAAATACAGTGTATTGGAGCTACCACTCTCGATGAATACAGAAAGAATATCGAGAAAGACGGTGCTTTGGAACGTCGTTTCCAAAAGGTGATTGTAGAGCCTACCACAGCTGAAGAAACGCTTCAGATATTGAAGAATATCAAGGAGAAGTATGAAGACCATCATAACGTGAGCTACACGGATGAAGCCTTGGAAGCATGTGTCAAGTTGTCAGCACGCTATATAACCGACCGCAACTTCCCGGATAAAGCTATTGATGCTTTGGACGAGGCGGGTTCGCGTGTGCATTTGACGAATATTAATGTTCCGAAAGAAATTGAGGAACAGGAAAAGCTGATTGAAGAGGCACGTAGCCTGAAGGCTGAAGCTGTAAAGTCACAGAATTTTGAGCTGGCTGCCAGCTACCGCGACCGTGAGAAGGAACTTTCTGTCCGCTTGGAGGAGATGAAGGTTGAGTGGGAAGCCCGTTTGAAGGATGACCGCCAAACGGTAGGTGAAGAGGAAATAGCCAATGTTATTTCAATGATGTCCGGTGTACCCGTACAGCGCATGGCGCAGGCAGAAGGACTTAAACTGGTCGGAATGAAGGAAGAACTACAGGCGAAGGTGATAGCTCAAGATGCTGCGATAGAGAAACTTACCAAAGCAATCTTGCGTAGCCGTGTAGGGTTGAAAGACCCGAACCATCCCATCGGAACTTTTATGTTCCTTGGCCCTACTGGTGTGGGTAAGACGCATTTGGCAAAGCAATTGGCAAAATATATGTTTGGCTCTGCCGATGCCTTGATACGTATCGATATGAGCGAGTATATGGAGAAATACACCGTATCTCGTATGATTGGTGCCGCTCCGGGATATGTGGGCTATGAGGAAGGCGGCCAGTTGACTGAAAAGGTGCGTCGCAAGCCGTATTCCATTGTCTTGCTGGATGAGATTGAGAAAGCCCATCCGGACGTGTTCAACATCTTGCTCCAGGTACTGGATGAAGGTCGTTTGACTGACAATTATGGCAGAACCATCGATTTCAAGAATACGGTTATCATTATGACCTCCAATATCGGTACGCGGCAGTTGAAGGAGTTTGGCCGTGGCGTAGGTTTTGCGGCACAAAACCGCACGGATGACAATGAACATTCGCGCAGCGTGATACAAAAGGCTCTGAACAAGACCTTTGCTCCCGAATTCTTGAATCGTTTGGATGAAATCATTACTTTCGACCAGCTCTCTTTGGAGGCCATCACAAAGATTGTGGACATTGAGCTGAAAGGTTTGTACGAACGGGTTGAAGCAATTGGTTACAAGCTGGTTGTGGAGGATGATGCAAAGACATTCCTTGCTTCGAAAGGGTACGATGTACAGTTTGGTGCGCGCCCATTGAAGCGCGCCATTCAGAACCACTTGGAGGATGGACTTTCCGAGCTGATAGTGGCGGAGGAGTTACAGCCGGGTGATACGGTAAACGTATCAGTAGACAAAGAAAAAGACGAGCTGAGCATCAGGAAGGCATAAGCTGTTCTTTATAAAAACCGTCAAAATGTCAGTCCTTATGGGCTGGCATTTTTTTTGTGCTATATCTGCCGGAATAATTAAAAATATAAATCTAAAAAATATAAATGTAGTATGCAAAAAGGTAATATTGGGGTAACTACTGAGAATATCTTCCCCGTCATTAAAAAATTCTTGTATAGTGATCATGAAATTTTTCTCCGTGAGTTGGTTTCTAACGCGGTTGATGCTACACAGAAGCTGAAAACACTCTCCTCTATCGGTGAGTTCAAGGGTGAAGTTGGCGATTTAACCGTACATGTTTCGCTGGGAAAAGATACCATTACGGTGTCCGATCATGGTATTGGGCTTACGGCTGAAGAAATAGACAAGTATATTAACCAGATAGCTTTCTCTGGTGCCAATGACTTCCTTGAGAAATATAAAAACGATGCCAATGCCATCATCGGTCATTTTGGATTGGGGTTCTATTCGGCTTTTATGGTTGCCAAGAAAGTCGAAATCATCACTAAGTCCTATCAGGAAGGCGCCCAGGCTGTAAAGTGGACTTGCGATGGCAGTCCGGAGTTTACGATTGAAGACACTGATAAGGCTGAACGTGGTACGGATATCGTTCTCTATATAGACGATGACTGCAAGGAGTTCCTTGAAGAAGCGCGCATTTCTTCTTTGTTGAAGAAGTATTGCAGCTTCCTCCCTATTCCGGTTGCATTCGGCAAGAAGAAAGAATGGAAAGACGGCAAGCAGGTTGAAACTGCCGAGGATAATATCATCAATGACTCCAACCCGTTGTGGACGCTGAAACCCAGCGAATTGAAAGATGAAGATTACAAGAAGTTCTACCGTGACCTTTATCCTATGTCCGACGAACCTTTATTCTGGATTCATCTGAATGTGGATTATCCGTTCCACCTTACCGGTATTCTGTACTTCCCCAAAGTGAAAAGCAACATCGAGTTGAACAAGAATAAGATTCAGCTTTATTGCAACCAGGTATATGTGACGGATTCGGTAGAAGGTATTGTTCCCGACTTCTTGACCCTGCTGCATGGTGTGCTCGATTCACCGGACATTCCATTGAACGTTTCCCGTTCTTATTTGCAGAGCGATGCCAACGTGAAGAAGATTTCTACATATATCACGAAGAAGGTGTCAGACCGTTTGCAGTCTATCTTCAAGAATGACCGTAAACAGTTTGAGGAAAAGTGGAATGACTTGAAAATCTTCATCAACTACGGAATGCTTACGCAGGAAGATTTCTATGATAGAGCCAAGGATTTTGCCCTTTTCACCGATACAGACAGCAAATATTATACTTTCGAAGAGTATAAGACGTTGATTAAAGATAACCAGACGGATAAGGATGGAAATCTGATTTATCTGTATGCCAACAATAAAGATGAACAATACAGCTACATAGAGGCCGCTACGAATAAAGGATACAATGTGCTGTTGATGGATGGACAGCTGGACATTGCGGTGGTGAGCATGTTGGAACAGAAGTTCGAAAAGGTTCGCTTCACTCGTGTAGACAGCGATATTATTGATAATCTGATTGTCAAGGAAGACAAGAAGAACGAAGCGTTGGAAGCCGGCAAGCAGGAAGTTCTTTCTTCCATCTTCAAGAGCCAGTTGCCCAAGATGGATAAGACGGAGTTCAACATCACGGCGCAGGCTTTGGGCGAAAATGCCACTCCTATCATGATAACTCAGAGCGAGTACATGCGCCGTATGAAGGAAATGGCGAATATCCAGGCTGGAATGAGCTTCTATGGCGAAATGCCGGATATGTTTAACCTGGTATTGAATTCAGACCATAAGCTGGTAAAAGAAGTTCTGGCAGATGAAGATAAGGAATGTGCTGCTGCCGTTGCTCCGGTTCAGGCAGAGATGGATGAAGTGAACAAGCAGCGTACTGACCTGAAAAAGAAGCAGGAAGGCAAGAAAGATGAGGATATACCGACTGCCGAAAAGGATAAAGTGAATGAGCTGGATAAGAAGTGGGACGAACTGAAAACACAGAAAGAAGGCATCTTCGCCGATTATGCTGCCAAGAATAAGGTTGTCCGTCAACTGATAGATTTGGCACTGCTGCAGAATGGTATGTTGAAAGGTGAAGCTTTGAACAACTTTGTCAAGAGAAGCATTGACCTGATAAAATAAGCCCCTTTAAATTTGCATTTAATATATGCAAGGGTATTGTGATTCTTCGGAGTCGCAATACCCTTTTTTTATTCATTTTCACCAATTAGGGTGTGATTTTCTTCGTTGAATACGGCATTTTTAGAAACTATTGTTTATATTTGGGGCAATGAACATTTATCTTACTCGGAATAGCATAGTTATGAAAAGAGTTTTATTGTTTTTTTCGTTTCTTCTATGTGGCTTTATTTTACAAGCTCAGAAAGTGGGGCTTGTACTGAGTGGCGGTGGAGCAAAAGGCATGACTCATATAGGCATTATCCGGGCTTTGGAAGAGAATAATATCCCCATTGATTATATAACCGGAACCTCTATGGGAGCTATCATCGGTTCTCTGTATGCTATGGGGTATTCCCCGGACGATATGGAGGCGCTGTTGCGCTCTCCCGACTTTAAGCGTTGGTATTCGGGCAAAGTGGAGCCTAAATACGAGTATTATTTTAAGAAGAATCGTCCTTCACCGGAATTTTTTAATATCCGTTTTGCTTTTAGGGACTCGCTGCATATAAAGCCCCAGATACTTCCCACAAGCATGGTCAACCCCATACAGATGAACCTGGTATTTGTGGAATTGTTTGCACGTGCTACGGCTGCATGTGGCGGTAATTTCAACAAACTGTTTGTTCCTTTTCGCTGTATAGCATCCGATGTGTACAATAAAAAGCCATTGGTATTGAGTAAAGGGGATTTGGGAGATGCGGTACGTGCTTCCATGAGCTTTCCATTTGTCTTCAAACCGATAGAAATAGACAGTACGCTTGCTTATGATGGCGGCATTTACAATAATTTCCCTACGGATGTGATGCGGGAGGATTTTCATCCGGATGTCATTATTGGCAGTGTGGTAGCGGCCAATCCCGGTAAGCCGAAGGAGAATGACCTGATGAGCCAATTGGAGAATATGATTATGCAGAAGACCGATTACTCCATTCCGGACTCGTTGGGTATAGTCATGACCTTCAAATATGATGATGTCAACTTGCTGGATTTTGACCGTCTGCAGGAATTGCACGATATAGGTTACAATCGTACCCTTAATATGATGGATTCCATCAAAAGCCGTGTTCATCGTAGGGTGAATGCTGATAATGTGCGTTTGAGGCGTCTTGTCTTCCGGAGTAACCTGCCTCAATTCCGTTTTCGGGATATCATTATTGAAGGGGCGAATGCCCAACAGCAAGCCTACATCAAAAAAGAGTTCCATGATGAAGAGCATGAAGTCTTTACTTATGAAGACTTGAAGCGCGGGTATTTTCGTTTGCTGGCAGATAATATGATTTCGGAAATAGTTCCTCATGCTGTGTATGATTCGGAATCCGATTTGTATGAGCTGCATTTGAAGGTGAAGATGGAGGATAATTTTTCCGTGCGTCTGGGGGGCAGTGTCTCTACCACGAGCTCAAATCAAATCTATTTGGGAATAGGATATCAGAACTTGAATTATTATTCCAAGGAAATCACTTTTGACGGTCAGTTGGGTAAGATTTATAATAATGCCCAGTTGATGGGTAAGATTGATTTGCCTACCCACATATCTACGTCCTTTCGTTTTATTGCTTCAATCAGTACCTTCGATTACTACAAGAAGGACAAGCTGTTTTCCAGGAATGACAAACCTTCATTCAATTCAAAGGACGAACGTTTTGTGAAGTTGATGGTTGCCTTGCCGTTTTTGGCCAATAAGCGTGCGGAGTTCAGTCTGGGATATGGCCAACTGGAAGATAACTACTTTCAATCCAGCGTAATAGATTTCGATAAGGACCGTTCGGACAGAAGTACCTACAAACTTTTGGGAGGTTCCATCGGTTTCTATGGGAGTACCCTGAATACGCGGCAATACGCGACAAAAGGCTATCTGGAGAAACTGATAGCCCAGGTATTTACCGGGAGGGAAAGATTTGAACCGGGGAATCCGCAAGAAGGGTACAGTCCTTCTCCGCAAGAACGGCAATCATGGTTGCAAATTTCTTATATGAAAGAGGCATATCACACAATGGGGCCGAAGTTCACCCTGGGATGGATGGCAGAAGCACTGTATTCGTCGAAAAATTTCTCTGAGAATTATACGGCAACCATGATGCAGGCAGGAGAATTTGCACCGACTCCGCATAGTAAACTGATGTACAATGAAGCTTTTCGTGCCAACCAGTATGTGGCTGCCGGTATCAAACCCATATATGTTTTGAACGACATGTTCCAGTTCCGGACAGAATTTTATGGCTTTACACCGATTTTTCCGATAAAAAAGAATGCATTGAATAAAGCATATTATGGAAAAGCATTCTCCCGCTTTGAGTATATGGGAGAAGTTTCTGTTATTTGTCATTTGCCCTTCGGAGCCATCTCTGCTTATGTAAATCATTATAGCTCACCGAGAAGGGAGTGGAATGTGGGGATGACCATCGGCTGGCAGTTGTTTAATTATCGCTTTGTCGAATAAATTTCTTCAAAAAAAGTTTGTATATCGTTTGCTAATTCGGAAAAAGTACGTATCTTTGCACCCGTTAAACAAAGAGGCCGCGTAGCTCAACTGAATAGAGTAGCTGACTACGGATCAGCCGGTTACAGGTTTGAATCCTGTCGCGGTCACAAGTTTTCATAATTTTTTTAAGGGTCGCGTAGCTCAACTGAATAGAGTAGCTGACTACGGATCAGCCGGTTACAGGTTTGAATCCTGTCGCGATCACAAAGAACCTCCGCAAGAAAACTTGCGGAGGTTCTTTGTTTTTACAGCAATGGCATATAGTTGATGTTCTTCCCTTGTATGGCACTGGCGCGTGTTCTCCATAATGAAACAAACTGTTTCCCTTAACTAAACACTTTGTTTCATTATGGAGAACACTTTGTTTCCCTTGACTGAACACTTTGTTCCATCATATAAAAACAAAGTGTTTTTCTCTGCTGAAACAAAGTGTTCAGTGTTGTGAACTAATAGATTAGCTGAAATAATAGTCTTGTCTTGATTGAGCTAGAGACGTCTTTTTCTCGATTTAACCAGATGTCTTTTTGCTTTATAACGTAATCAGTAGACTGTTTTGGGATTATTGTACTGATAAATATAGTCACATAGGAAAAAAAGAAGGAGTTAATTCCGTGTTTCCACAAAATTAACTCCTTGCATATCTGATATTAATATGTTGTATACTGGAAATTAATATCCTATAGGGGCGGTATAAGGCCTTAGCATTTGATGTTCAATTCATCCAGAATCTTGCGCATGGCTTCGAAAGTAGTGATTCTGGTCGGCACCAATGGCAGGCGGAGCTTGTTCTCAATCATTCCCATTACATTCAGCATGGCTTTTACTCCGGCAGGGTTGCCGTCTACAAACAGAAGCTTGAATAATTCGGCAAATTTGTGGTGAATGGTCAATGCATTGGCATAGTCCCCTTGCAGTGCCAGACGTACCATACGGCTGAACTCACGTGGGAACGCGTTTCCGATGACCGAGATAATGCCGACGGCCCCCAGGGTAATCAGAGGGAAGGTGATGCCGTCATCGCCCGAAATAACGTCGAAATTGGCCGGTTTGTTTTTGATGATGTCGTCCATCTGCGTGATGTCGCCCGAAGCTTCTTTGACGGCTATCACATTCTTGAAATCACGTGCAATGCGCAGGGTTGTTTCTGCCTTCATGTTCACGCCGGTACGACCGGGGACATTATAAAGCACAATCGGCAAATCCGTTGCTTCAGAAATGGCCTTATAATGCTGATATATACCTTCTTGCGATGGCTTGTTGTAATATGGAACGACGGATAGAATGGCATCTACTCCGGTGAAATCGTCATTTTTCAGTGTTTCCACTATGGCCCGGGTGTTGTTTCCACCTACGCCCAGCAGGATAGGAATTCTTCCGTTCACTCGCTCGATGACCATTTTCTTGATTTTCTTTTTCTCTTCTTCAGTCAGAGTCGGAGTTTCTGCCGTGGTGCCGAGCACACATAAAAAGTCGGTATTGTTTTGAAGTTGATAGTCTACCAAACGCATCAACGCATCGTAATCAACGCTTTCATCCTCTTTAAATGGAGTAATCAGCGCTACCCCCATTCCTTTCAATCTTGTCTGTATCATGAGTATTATAAAGTAATCTCTAATTAAATGACTCGCAAAAGTACGAATTTTTTCGATTTACCCTACAAATATAAGCCATAAAAAAGCTTTTTGTGGAAATTTGTTAGGATATCAATGCCAAAAACTCATCTTCGCTCATAATCTTTACTCCCAGTTTCTGCGCTTTCTCCAGTTTGGCAGGTCCCATATTTTCTCCGGCCAGGATAAAGCTGGTTTTGGAGGAGATACTGCCGACGTTTTTTCCACCGTTCTTTTCAATCATCTCTTTGTATTCGTCCCGTGAGTGGTGGGTGAATACGCCGCTGATGACGATGGACTGGCCCGCCAGTTTGTCGGTGTATCCGCTGAGGTCTTCTTCTGTCCGGTGGAGTTGCAGACCGTTCGATTTCAGCCGTTCCACCAGCTCTCTGTTGACAGGATTGGAGAAGTAGGTTATAATGCTCTGCGCTATTTTTTCACCGATTTCATCGATGTTTTTCAGCTTTTCGAGGTCTGCGTTTTCCAGCTCTTCGATGTCCGTAAAGGACTTGGCTATTTTCTTGGCAACCGTTTCTCCCACGAAGCGTATGCCCAGTGCAAAGAGCACTCTTTCGAATGGCACTTCTTTACTTGCCGCAATACCGTTGACTATGTTTTCTGCCGATTTTTCGCCCATCCGTTCCAGGTTCTTGATGTCATCGGTTTTGAGCTGGTATAAATCTGCAGTATCCTTTATCAGCCCCAATCGGTAGAACATATCTACTGTTTCAGGTCCCAGTCCGTCTATATTCATGGCTTTGCGGCTGATGAAATGCTCTATTTTCCCTTTAATCTGCGGAGGACAAGCGGTTTCATTGGGGCAATAGTGGGCTGCTTCTCCTTCAAAACGTATCAGTTTGCTGCCGCATTCGGGACAATGGGTGATGAACTTCACTTTTTCACCGATAAGCATACTGCGGGCATCCTTATCGACACCGGTTATTTTGGGGATGATTTCACCGCCTTTTTCCACATACACCATGTCGCCTATATGCAGGTCCAGCCCCTCGATAATATCTGCATTGTGCAGGGAGGCACGTTTCACAATGGTGCCGGACAGTTGTACGGGGTCCAGATTGGCAACCGGAGTGACTGCGCCGGTACGTCCTACTTGGTAGGTAACCCTATTCAAGCGTGTCAGTGCACGTTCTGCCTGGAATTTGTATGCGATGGCCCACCGGGGGGACTTGGCTGTGAATCCCAAATTCTTTTGTTGTCTCAAGCTGTTGACTTTTAGTACAATACCATCAGTAGCTACCGGAAGGTTCTTACGCTCCGTGTCCCAATAATTGATGTATTCGAAGACTTCTTCCAGGCTGTGGGCTTTTCTGGTGTGCTCTGATGTTTTAAATCCCCAGCTGGCGGCGGCTTGCAGATTCTCGTAATGGCCGTCGCAGGGCAATTCCTCTCCCAATAGATAGTAGAGATAAGCATCCAGCTTTCTGGATGCTACGATGGCGGAATTCTGCAACTTCAAGGTACCGGAAGCAGCGTTGCGCGGATTGGCGAAAAGCGGTTCCTCACGTGCTTCCTTTTCCCGGTTCAGTTCTTCGAAAACCACCCAGGGCATCAGGATTTCCCCTCTGATTTCGAATGATTTAGGATAATTCCCATGGAGGACCAGTGGAATCGTTCGGATTGTCTTTACATTGTCCGTCACGTCATCGCCCTTTTCGCCATCGCCACGGGTGACGGCACGCACCAGTTTGCCATCCTCGTAAGTCAGCGAGATGGAAGTACCGTCATACTTCAGCTCGCAGCAGATTTCAAAATCCTCATTCAACGCTTTCTTTACCCGTTCGTAAAAGTCGGTCACTTCGTTTTCGGAATAGGTGTTTCCCAATGAAAGCATGGGATATTTGTGTGCCACTTGTGTGAAGTTCTTATTCAAATCACTCCCTACACGCATCGTGGGCGAATTATCATCTTGGTATTCAGGATGTTCTTTCTCTAAGTCTTGTAGCTCGCGCATCAGGTCGTCAAACTCCTTGTCGGATATTTCAGGAGCATTCAGCACATAATAATTGTAGTTGTGCTGGTGTAATTCCGCACGGAGCTGGTCTATTTTTTCTTTTACAGTCATAGGGTTTTCGGATTGTTTGAACGCAAAAATACGGGTTTCTCCCCGAATATTTGTACTTTTGCAGCTTGAAATAGCTAAAATAAAGTTATATGCGCATTGACATTATCACAGTTTTGCCGGAGATGATTGAGGGATTCTTTAACTGCTCCATTATGAAACGTGCTCAAAATAAAGGGCTTGTAGAGATACATATCCATAATCTTCGTGATTATACGGAAGATAAGTACCGTCGTGTAGACGATTATCCGTTTGGCGGCTTTGCCGGAATGGTCATGAAGATAGAGCCGATAGAGCGGTGTATCAACGCCTTGAAGGCCGAGCGGGATTACGACGAGGTTATCTTTACGACCCCCGATGGTGAGCAGTTCAATCAGCCGATGGCAAATACTCTTTCCCTTGCCCAGAATCTCATCATTCTCTGCGGGCATTTCAAAGGGATAGATTACCGGATTCGCGAGCATCTCATCACCAAGGAAATCAGTATCGGCGACTATGTGTTGACTGGCGGAGAACTGGCGGCGGCTGTCATGGCAGATGCCATCGTCCGTATCATTCCGGGAGTGATTTCCGATGAGCAGTCTGCACTTTCAGATTCTTTTCAGGACAATCTGCTGGCCGCACCGGTCTATACACGTCCCGCTGATTACAATGGATGGAAGGTTCCGGATATTTTACTCTCCGGACATGAGGCCAAGATTAAGGAATGGGAGCTGCAACAGTCGTTGGAAAGGACCCGTAGATTGCGTCCGGATTTGTTGGGAGAGTAAGTTTACTGATGTAAATAAAAAGAAAAAGGACATTCGTCAATGAATGTCCTTTTTTATGAATATATATTGCGAATGGCGATCTCTTGTTATTCTTTATACCTCGAGTGCACCGATAATATCCTTTATAGACTGATAACCGTGTCTGTCAAGATAGTCATTTATTCCTTCTACCACTTTCACTGTAACCGCCGGATCAATGAAGTTTGCCGTACCAATCTGGATGGCAGAGGCACCTGCAAGCATGAATTCCACAGCATCTTTCCAGTTCATGATACCTCCCAAGCCTATGACGGGGATTTTTACCGCTTTGGCTACTTGCCATACCATACGTAAGGCAATGGGTTTCACGGCCGCACCGGACATGCCACCGGTTACAGTGGAGAGTATCGGACGCCTGCGTTCCGCGTCTATAGCCATTCCCAGCAGGGTATTGATGAGGGAAACACTGTCTGCACCGCCATTTTCGGCTGCGCGGGCTATTTCAGTGATGTCGGTAACGTTCGGGGAGAGCTTTACGATAAGTGTCTTTTTGTAAACTGAGCGCACGGCTTTCACCACTTCTTCGGCGCCCTTGGCGGTAACACCGAATGCCATTCCTCCTTGCTTCACGTTGGGGCAAGAGATGTTCAATTCTATGGCAGGAATTTTGTCAAGTTCATTAATGATTGCGGCTGTTTCGGCATAGTCTTCGATGGCAGAACCCGAAACATTCACAATCATGTTGGTCTGAATGTCCTTGATGCGGGGATAGATGTGTTCAACAAAGTAATGAACACCCTTATTTTGCAGTCCCACAGCGTTTAACATACCCGAAGGAGTCTCTGCCATGCGCGGATATGGATTGCCTTCACGTTTGTGAAGAGTGGTTCCCTTTACAATAATACCGCCTATTCGCGATAGTTCGATGAAATCGGCGAATTCTTCACCATATCCGAATGTTCCGGATGCAGTCATCACCGGATTATTCATTTGTAATTCACCAATATTTACACTTAAATCTGCCATAATAGTTTGTTTATATTAAAAACCGGACCTTCTTTACATACGCACAAATGACCTTCCGTGGTATTTTCTACACAGCATAGACAAGCGCCTATGCCACACGCCATCATATTTTCCAAAGATACTTCGCAACTGATGCCTTTACTTTTGGCATACTTTGCTACTGCCATCATCATCGGTTTGGGGCCGCAAGTATATATCTGCTCAAAGCACACCTTATTTAATATGGAGTGTTGTGTTACGTATCCCTTCTCTCCGTGGCTGCCATCTTCGGTGGTGGTATACACCTCGCCATAGGCGGCAAATTGTTCCAATTGAAGCAAATCTTTGTCACTTCTGGCACCCAGCAGGAATGTTGGCTTGCAACCTTTCTTGGCGAGCTGTTCGCCTAAATATAACATAGGAGCTGTACCTACACCTCCACCTACCAATAAGAGCTTGTCTGAGGGCTTTTCAGGCATTGTGAAGCAGTTTCCCAACGGAAGCACTACATTGATTATATCGCCTGCTTTTGCTTCTCCTAATCGCTTGGTTCCGTCGCCTACAAGTTGGATTAAGAACCAGACCTCGTTCCGTTGTCTATCTACATAATTGATGGAGATGGGGCGGCGCAAAAAAGTGGTAGGCGAGCCGTCCACGCGAATCTCTGCAAATTGTCCCGGAAGCATTTCCGGAAGTGGGGATGGAGAAGTCAGCTTCAACAACACGTAGTTGGCATGCAAGCGGAGGTTCTCTGTCACTGTCAGATCTAAAATATACTTTTTCATATCTATAAAGAGGGATGTTTTTCTTTCGGGTGCAAAGATAGTGTAAACCGAGTGCAGAATAAAATGAACCCGTTTCTTTTTTATGCCGGGGCGTTAGTCTATTTCCATTCTCATTCCTTAATTTTCCGGTTTGAGAGTCTCGTAGGTATTGTCATCAAAGAAAATTCTTATTTCTGTGATTTTTCTGGGAGGTCTTTCTTTGTAGATAATCTCTTGTTTTACAATCTCTTTAGGCGATTTTAGGGCTGTCTCTAATGCAATTTCCTTGCGATTTTTAGATTCTTCCGGCCCGTTGGACAGATTTTCCGGATTCTCGGAGAATAAAGGATAGTCGAATCCATCGTTTTCGGGTGAATCCGGATTATTACTCATATTACCTTTTCCGGTAAGCAGCCACTCCAAGTTTATGTCGTTGTATCGTTGATGCAATCGGAGAATGACTTCCGTACTTGGATATTTGTTACGCGGACCCAAGATGTGAGAAATGGTGGCTTGGGCCACGCCGATACTCTCGGCAAAAGCTCCTGCTGTCAGTTTCTCCCGGTCCATAACCATTTTGAACCTGTCTTTTATACTCATGGTTTATGTGTTATTACAATTGTACATGTTATTTATTGGATTACAAAAGTAAAAAAACGACATCACAAAAGCAAATTAAAAATGTAATATTTTAAAGTTTACAAATGAAATGCTGTTATTACAATATTCATCATTACAAATGCTATAATACAAATTACGAGTAAAATAGGTGTTTATCGTAAGTTTAATAAAATAATATATTTGTCTAGTTATTAGCATATTATATGGTTATTTTTTGATGGTAAATGCTGTATTACATTTGTTTGTCGCTCATTTTATATAATATATAATTTAATAATTTGATTAATCGTCGTATGTAATTGATATATACATATTTATTGCTTATAATTATATGGGTTAACCCCTACTCTATTATTTTTGTAAACCATCAGTTTGCGATATTAAATATTACTTATTACATTTGTGTTTTTCAAGTGTAATATCACATATGTTATAACACACCCGTCATATAGATATTTATGTAATGTATTAAATTCACAATAGTCAATTATCCTAGTTGTGTATTACAACTATTGTACTCTTGAAAAGTGTAACAGATTTCATATATGACGATTTAAAGCTGAATTGCTCCATCTCTTCTTTTTACTAAAGGAGAAAAGATGTGACATAAATAAGAAAATAAGATGCTTTATTTATTTTCTAGTCTTCAAGACTTAAATCCTTGCTTTATTTCTGTATAATTGGTCGATTCGTTATAAAAACGCGATTCTCAGAGCTTATAAATGAACGTAATTTGCTGTAAATATGATTATTATCTCCTATTTTACTGTCTATGCTAAGGACCGAAATAGAAAAAGGGGGATAAATCCCCCTAAAAATGACATAATGATATCAAATCAGTCTGTTTTATGCTTTTCCCCTTTTATGGAAAAGGATGCTGTATGGAAGTTAATGTAGAATCTTAAAGACCAATTCCCGGAGGATATCTCCATCGCTTAGGGAGGAATTTCCTACTCCTTTGGATTTGGCATCTGCATATCGAATTTCTCCGATTATCTGCATGGTCTTTACTCCGCTGTAACGGCGCATGGCACTTAGGTATTCGCGCGACTGCCAGGGAGTCTTTAATCCTATGAAACTGGCAATACCCTGCTCCGTCTTTTCGGGTGCATAATAAGCCAACATCAAGTTGGAGAAGAAGCCGAAAAGTAAAGATAAAGTCATATGGATAGGGTTTGTTTTCGGATTTTCTTCAAAATATTTTATTATTTTATTGGCCTTTAGTATGTCTTTTTCTACAATGGCACTGCGAAGTTCAAAGTTATTATAATCCTTACTGATTCCGATGTTACGTTCTATCTGTTCGGGGGTGACGCGTGTCTGACCTTTTGGAAGAGTTATAATCAGTTTTTCCAGTTCTCCTGTAAGGCGGCTGAGGTCCGTACCTACGAAATCGGCAAGCATGGAGGTGGCTTTAGGATCCAAGTCTACACCTTTGCGCTTCATGTATGAGGTGATGAATGCCGGTAACTGGGCATCCTTCACCTTCTTGGATTCGAATAGAACTCCCACCTTCTCTATTTCGGCCGCCAGCTTCTTTCTTCTGTCCAGCACCCCATGTTTGTGGCATAGAACAAGAATGGTGGAGTTCAACGGTTTTTGCAGGTAGTATGAAAGCTCCTCCATGTTGCGGATGGCCTGCGCTTCCTTTACGACTACGACCTGGCGTTCGGACATCATCGGATAGCGCTTGGCCGCATTGATGACAGTGGCTATATCGACATCTGCACCGTAGACTACGGTCAGGTTGAATTCCTTTTCGGTGTCAGTGAGAACGTTGTCTACAATATAGTCGGAGATGAGGTCTATGTAATACGATTCCTCGCCCATGAGATAGTAGACGGGGCGGTATTGCTTGGCTCTCAACTCTTTTAGAATATCATCACAGGTTGTTTCTTGTTTTGCCATATAATAAAGTAAGTGCTATACGAGGGGATATCCCGTAACGGATTACCAGTCGAACTTCAAGTGTTTTACGGTTTTCTTTTCATCAATAATCATGCGCAAGGATGCGATGCCGATTTCAACATGCTCCTTTACATAATTCTGGGTCACCAGATTGTCGCTTTTATCGGTTTTTACACCTTCCGGAATCATCGGTTGGTCTGAAACCAGCAGAAGGGCTCCCGTGGGAATATGATTGGCAAAACCGCAGCTGAATAGGGTTGCTGTTTCCATATCGACAGCCATGGCACGGGTTTTCTTCAGATATTCTTTGAATTCCTCGTCATGTTCCCAAATGCGGCGGTTGGTGGTGTATACGGTACCGGTCCAGTAGTCACGGGCATAATCGCGGATGGCAGAAGAAACGGCACGTTGCAGCATAAATGCCGGGAGTGACGGGACTTCAGGTGGGAAGTAGTCGTTGGAGGTACCCTCGCCACGGATGGCGGCAATGGGAAGGATGAGGTCCCCTATTCTATTTTTCTTGTCTATACCGCCGCACTTACCCAGAAACAGACATGCCTTGGGCCTGATAGCACTCAGCAAGTCCATGATAATGGCGGCATTAGGACTTCCCATACCAAAATTAATGATGGTCATTCCTTCTGCACTGGCAGATATCATGTTGGCATCTTTACCGAGAATGGGAACATTGAACTTTTCTGCGAAAATCTCTACGTACTTGTTGAAGTTGGTCAACAGAATGTACTCTCCAAAATCCTCCAGGTTACGCTTTGTGTAACGGGGCAGCCAATTGGCTACGATTTCTTCTTTTGTTTTCATAAGATTTCATTAAATTTGTGTTCCCAAAAGACGGGAACCATTATTTAACTTACAAATGTAGTAAATGTTATCGTTAAACCTACCAGCATTCGATGCTAAAATTGCCGCAAGGAACGGAAAAAATGTTATTTTCGATATAATCCGTCGTCGTTATGTCGCCTTGACCCCTGAAGAATGGGTGCGGCAGCACTTCGTCCACTTTCTTCTTGCTCACAAGGGGTATCCGCAGGCGCTTATGGCAAATGAGGTGCAGGTACAGCTGAACGGTACAAAGAAACGCTGTGATACAGTGCTCTATCGGCGCGACCTTACCGCCCGGATGATTGTGGAATACAAGGCGCCTGAAATAGAAATCACCCAAAAGGTTTTCGACCAGATTACCCGCTACAACATGGTGCTGAAAGTGGATTATCTGATTGTCAGCAACGGGCTTCAGCATTATTGTTGCCGCATAGATTACGAGCACAACAGCTATACTTTTCTGCAGGATATACCCGAGTATCAAAACTTATAGGAGGAGCTACCAATAGCCCCCTTGCCTCTCTCATCTCATCGCATCATATACCATGCGTGATATGCGGGCGATGATGTTCGCATTGTCCTCATCTGTCTCGTATGAGTCCATGACGAAGGCGGCAATGTAGTATTTCCGGCCGTCGGGAAGGATAACGAGGCCGGCATCATTATCTGCAGTTTTCATACCGTCGGCATTGCGGTCGGAAGAGCCGGTCTTGTGTCCTACCACGGTTTTGGCTGGCAACATACCTTTCAGTTTGTTGGCACCGGTTTCAGTATCTATCATGGTCTGCCACAAGAAGTCTTTCAGCTCCTTGTTGGAGAACAACTCTTTTTCATCGGCCGTTCTCAGTAGTCGGGCCATAGCGGAAGGAGTACTCCAGTTGCGGTATACAGCCTCGAAGCTGGAGTGCATGCCGTCTTCTGTTTCCGAGAGGTTGAAGGAGTCGATACTCAACCGGTGGATATAGTCATTGATATGTTTGATGCCTCCTGCATATTCTATCAAGATGTCGCAGGCATTGTTGTCGCTTTGGGAAATGCTGTATTGCATCAGTTCCCTAAGCGTAATCGTGAAATCCTGGTCGGGAAACTTCTTCCGCAGGGGGCTGTAGGTATTGGGCAGCATTTGGGATGCCTTTATGGAAACAATGCTGTCCAGACTGATGCTTTGCTTATCCATCTTGTCCAGTACGGCCAGTGCCACATGGAATTTGAATACACTGAGCAAGGGGAAGTGTACATGGTCATTATACCGGAGCATGTCTCCTTTGTCTGTCCATACGGCTATACCAACGGTGGCTTTCTTGCCATTGAGCAGACTGTCAATCCGGTTTTTAAGTTCAGACATTTGCTGCGCCCGGACGACGGTAGCTATACAAGTGAATAAGGTAAGTATGGCGATGAAATATGCTTTCATAACTTCAATTTCTTTAAGAGGCAATTCGCACGCAAAGATACAACTTTTAGCAGCAAGTTGCTAAAATGAGTTATGGATTATGGGCTATAAGTGTGATAGCTTATAACCATAATCCATAACTTGTAGCTCATCCTCCCTATTGTTTCTTACTGAACTTCTCTTGCAACTTCTGCATCAATTCGTAGAAATTAGGAATATAGACCGTGGCAAGCAAGGTATTCAGTGCCATACCGAACACTACGGCGGCTCCCAGTGCAATACGGCTTCCCGCCCCTGCTCCGGTTGCAAAAAGCAGCGGCATAACCCCGAATACGAATGCAAGCGATGTCATCAGAATAGGTCGCAGGCGGATATGTCCGGCCTGGAATGCCGCATCGCGGATTGAATTGCCTTGTACACGAAAGTCACGTGCAAACTCCACAATCAGAATACCGTTTTTGGCAGACAAGGCGACAAGCAGAATGATTCCAATTTGTGTGTAGATGCTGACCGGAGTCCCCATGACATAGCATCCCAGCATGGCACCGAGCAGTGCAACCGGAAGTCCCATTACGGCAGCTACCGGACTGGTCCAGCTTTCGTATTGTGCGGCGAGTACAAGGAAGGCAACCAGCAGTGCCATGACGAATACGACAGTCGTCGTGGTTCCCGCCTGCGTCTCCTGATAGGCTACCGAAGTCCATTCATAGCCGAACTCGTCTCCGAGATGCTCTTTGATTAGACTTTCCATTTGCCGGATACCCTCTCCCGAACTACTGCCCGGAGCCACATTGCAGGTCACGGCTGCTGTGGAATACATGTTATATCTGTTTATCTGGTCCATGCCTAACTGCTCTTCCACCCGGGTGAAGGAAGAGAAAGGCACCATTTCTCCCGATGCATTGGGAACGCTCAATTTCAGAACATCGTCGATGACACGCTGGGCACGGTCGCCCGCCCCCAATTTCACTTGGTAGATGTGTCCGAACTGTACATAGTCGTTGACGTAGGCCTCCCCCATATAGTAACCCAAGGCGGTGAATACACTGTTCAGCGGGATACCCATCAACTGTACCTTGTCGCGGTCTATATTCAAAAAATATTGCGGTACATTGGCTTGGTACTGGCTGCTGACCGATGCCAGTGCCGGATAATTGCGGTAATGCTCCATCAAGGTCTCTACAGCACGCTGCATCTCGGTGGCGCCGAGGTTGTGGCGGTCTTCCAATTGGAGTTGCAGGCCTCCGGTAGCTCCCAGTCCGGGGATGGCAGGCGGGACCATGGCAAATATCTCTGCTTCCTGGATGCCATATACTTCCATATTGAAGCGCTGTACTACGGCTTCAGCCGTATGTTCCTTTCCCTTGCGTTCATTCCAGTTTTTCAGTACGATGAAGTAAGTGGCCGCATTGCTTTGCTCTCCACCTCCCATCACGGAGAAGCCGGATATGCCGATGTAGTCCTTTATTTCGGGGTAAGAATCGAGAATCTTATTTATCTGCTTTCCTACGGCTTGGGTGCGCTCCAGGCTCGATGCAGGGGGAAGCTGTACCACTGCGAGGAAATAGCCGTCATCTTCTTCCGGAACAAATGTGGACGGCCATTTGACAAACAGCAGGACAGCAATCAATGTGAAAACCGCATATGAAACGATGGAAGCGACAGGGCGTTGGAGCAGGTACTCCACTATCCGGTCGTAGACTCCTTGTGTCTTGTCGTACAGATGGTTGAACCCCCGATATAGGGGATTTTTGGAAGGCCGGGTAGGTTGCAGCATCAAGGCACAGAGTGCCGGAGTAAGGGTCAATGAGTTGAATCCGCTAAGTACGGTGCTGGCTGCAATGGTCAAGGCAAACTGTTTATACAGTTGTCCTGATATGCCGCTGACGAGTGTTGTCGGGATAAATACGGCAAGCAGCACCAGCACTACCCCGACAATGGGGCCGGTAATCTCTCCCATCGCTTCGGTCACAGCCTGGCGGGAGGTGTAGCGCCCCGTGTCCAGCAGACGCGTGGAGTTCTCCACCACCACAATGGCATCATCTACCACGATGGCCACGGCAAGTATCAGTCCGAATAGTGTCAGCGTATTGATGGAGAAGCCGAACAAGGACATGACGGCCAGTGTGCCGATGAGTGATACCGGAATAGTGATGCAGGGAATGACGACCGCCCGCCAGTTCTGCAGGAACAGGAAGATGACGAGAACTACCAGCAGGGTTGTTTCAAGGAACGTCACCATCACTTCGTCTATGGAAGCATGAATGACATCCGTAGTGTCCAGGGTTACATTGTATTGTATGCCTGCAGGGAAATTTTGCGAGAGTTCCTGCATTTTTGCCTTTACTCCTTTGGAAACGTCCAGCGAGTTGCTGCCAGGTTGCTGATAGATAGCGATGGCAGCGGTGGGTTTCCCGTCCAGTTGGGATACTACGCTGTAAGAGGCCGAGCCCAGGTCGATATGCGCCACGTCGCGCAGACGGAGTATCTTCCCTCCGGTTTCGGTACGCAGGATAATGTTGCCGAACTCTTCGGGTGAGGTAAGGCGCCCTTTTACGGTCAGGCTGTATTGATAGGCATTTTTATTGTCTGTGCCGATGGGTTGCCCTACGTTACCTGCGCTGACCTCCACATTCTGTGATTGGATAGCTTGGTATACATCGGCCGGCGAAAGATAGCGGATGCGCATGGCGGCAGGGTCGAGCCAGATACGCATGGAGTAGTCCCCTGCTCCCATCACATTGACGGCGCCTACACCGGGCACGCGTGTTAACTGGTCTACGAGATTCAGCTTGGCATAGTTGCTGAGGTAAAGTCCGTCGTAGTCTTTGCTGTCCGACGTCATCGTGAGGAACATCACGATGTTCGATGACTGTTTCTGCACAGTGACGCCTTGCACCACAACGGGAGTAGGCAGTGACGACTGGGCCACGCTTACCCGGTTCTGGACCTGCACGGTAGCCATATCAATGTCTGTGCCTACGGCAAAAGTAATGGTAAGAGAGTAAGCGCCCGATGAGCTGGAGTTGGAGGACATGTAAAGCATTCCGTCCACTCCGTTGACTTGCTGCTCGATGGGGATGCCGACGGTTTGTGCCACCGTCTGCGCATTGGCTCCGGGATATACGGCACTGACCTGCACGGTGGGTGGTGTGATGTCCGGATATTGGGCAATGGGCAGGATGCCCAGTGTGACCAGTCCTGCTACGACGATGAGCAGCGCCAATACGGTAGCAAAGATAGGACGGTCTATGAAGAATTTTGAAAACATAGGCTTTGGTATTAATCAATTCATATTAGTTGTCAATGGGATGTACTTTCATTCCATCCCTTACCTTCATCAGTGCTTTGGTGACGTAGCGCTCCCGGGGAGTGATGCCTGCCCTTATCTGGCGCAGGCTGTCCCCTATCAGTTGTCCGGTTTCTATATGGCGGTAGCGCACTATATTCGAATCGTTGACTACGTATATGTATTTCCCCAACTGGTCGGTACCGATGGAGGCGTCCGGCAGCAGGATGGCCTGCTGTTGCTCTCCGTAGGGCAAGGTGATGCTGACGTAGAGGCCGCTTTTCAACAGTCCTTTAGGGTTGTCGAGACGGGCGCGGATGTTCAAAGTTCCGGTGTTCAAGTCTACGTTGGGCGAAAGATAGTCCAGCTGTGCGGGATAAGTGAGGAGTTCGTCTTTACCCAGGCTGACACTCACTTGCCGGGGGATACTGTCTCCCTGCTGCATCAGCATGGAGAGCCATTGGTTGTCTGCCACATTGAAGTAGGTGTACAAATGGTCGTCTTTGTAGATGGTTGCCAATGTGACGGGCTGCACGCTGCCGCCTACATAGCCTCCGGCATCCACCAGGTTACGGCTTACGATGCCGTCGAAGGGAGCACGTACGGTGCAGTAGCTCAGATTGGTGCGTGCTGTGTTCAGGGCTGCTTCCGCATTGCTCACTGCAGCCTGCGAAGTTGCCACGTTGGATTGTGCTTGTAGCACTTGTATACGGCTTACAGCATCGCTTTTCACGGCTTCCTGCATACGTGTGTAGTTGTTTTGGGCGTATTCCAGGTTGGCGCGGGCAGTGTTGAGTTCTGCTTCTGCCTGCCGCACATTGTCTTGATAGACTGTCGGTTCGATGACAAAAAGTACTTGTCCCTGGCGTACCCGGCTGCCGGGAGCGTAAGCGATGGTCTGTAAGGTTCCGCTGACTCTGCCTACCAGGTCTACGGTCTTTTCAGAAGTCAGGTAGCCCGGATATTCTTTCGTCAGCGTAATGTTCTGCACTGTCGGACGGGTCACGCTTATCTCGGGAACGGGCATCGTTTGTGCCGTTTCTTTCCTTCCCTCGCATCCCGTTGCCAGCAATGGCAGGATGAGCAGGGTGATGTACATTTGATTTTTCATATACGGTTCGGTTTAGTTTATATTCTTATTTCTGATTCATTTCATATCCACCTCCCAATGCCTGGTATAAGGCTATCAGATGCAGCAAGGAGCTGCCTTGTGCCTGCACCAGCTGATTTTCGTATGTCAGGAGTGAGCGTAGTGCGTCCAGTACGTTCTGGAAGGGAGTAAGTCCTTGTTTGTACAAATCGAGGGAGAGTTTCAGAGTTTCTTCTCCCTGGTTGCATACTTCGCGCATGGCAACAATCTGTTGGATGGAGTTGCGATAGGAGTTCATGGCATTATCCGTTTCCTGCACGGCGGTAAGCACTGTCTGGTTGAACTGGTGAATGGATTCATCGAGCTGGGCACGTGCCAGACGGGTGGCATTCACCTGTTTGGTACCGCTGAATAAGGTCCAGCTGATGCTTGGAGCAATTTCAAACGTCATACTGTTCCGTTTAGTCAAGTCCTTCAAGTCATGGGAGGAATAGCCGATGGAACCTTTTAGGAACACTTGCGGCAGCCAGTCACTTTGAGATGCGCCGAGTGTTGCCGCCTGCGCGTTGACTTGGCGTTCGGCTTGCCGTATATCGGGGCGGCGGAGCAGCAGGTCGGCAGGAACACCGATGCCTATGGGTTCCATATAGTCGGGCAGTTTGCCGGGCTTCTCCAATATGGGGCGGATATGTTGGGGGTAAGTACCGAGTAAGATTGCGAGCGTCGTGATGTATTGGTTGATGCCTGCCTCCAGTTGTGGGATGGAGGCTTTGGTACTGTAATATACGGATTTGGCTTGTGAAACGTCCAGTTTGGACACCAGTCCGGTTTTGTAGCGTACTTCGGTAATGTTAAGTACGGCTGCCTGGGTATGGCAATTGTGGGTCACTACACTTAGCTCTTGCTGCAGTTCGCGGAGTCCGATGTAGGCAGAAGCTATCTGGGCACAGAGGGATACCATGACAGAGGTATATTCCTCCTTGCTTGCCATGAAGGTTTCCCGCTGTGCCTTTACCCGTTGGCGGATACTTCCGAATACGTCCAGCTCCCAACTGGCGTTGAGCGAGGCGCTGTATGCACCGGTAATGGATTGCGGAAGTGCGTTGACATTGCCGCTGCTTTGCTGCCGTGCCCATCCTCCGTCCAATGAGATGGAAGGGAAAAAGCTGCCGCGTTCTATCCGCAGGTTGGATTTAGCCATATCCATACGGGCCATGGCAGAAAGTACGGAATAGTTTTGAGTGGAGGCTACCGTAATCAATGAATCCAGCATCGGGTCATCGAAGGCTTTCCACCACTTGTCGTCAATGGGTGGTATCTGTCCGCTGAACAGATTGTCATCTCCGGGAATGGCATGGGAGGCGTCCTTTCCCCAGCCTTGTGGGAGTGGTTTCTCAAGATAGCGGTTAGCTTTCTGTGCCATAGCCGCAGGACATAGGCATAATATGAGCAACGCAGTGCTCCAAACTTTTATATTCATAAATAAAGGTTTAGGTGGTTATCTTTTTATGGGATTGATAACAACCTAAACCTTTATTTGTTTATGAGTATTTACTCGGTATACCCGAGTATCTTAGAAGGCATACCCGAAACCCACATTCAAGTAGATGGGATACATGGCAAAGGTAATTGTATTGAAATCTTTCTTGAAAATATCATTCAATCCCCATGTAAGGTCGGCAAATACACTCAGATGTTTGAAGGCACGCCAGTCTACACCAGCTTGCACGCCCCAGGCAAACTTGCGCAAGTCATCCGAAAAGTCGTAAGTGGCAATGGCACCGTCGGAGAAGTTTACCTTTTCTCCGGTGGAGTCTCCTTCACGCAAATAGCCTTCATATACATGTCCGGAGAATTCCTCATCCATCAGATATGAGACATATATACCTGCTTTGGTCCGCAATCGTGAGTTGATTTTATATGCACCCAGCACGGGGACGGTGATGTAGGCATTGCGTACTTTAGTTTTTACTCCCCCAGTCCAGTTGCCTTTCAAACGGTTACCGTCATTTCCTATGATTTCCATGCCATAGTTCTTTACTGTCGCTTTGGTAATCATATTTTTGGTTTCCAGTCTTACACCGGTTATTACACCCCATTTTTTTGTTTTGCCCAACCATTTGATGGCATTTCCTTCCAGCATAAAGGCTAAGGTAGGATTATAGGCATCGATACTTCGTATTTCTACGGGTAATGGAAGCGGAGAAGTGCCGCCGATACTGACACCGGCCCTTATTTCATATTCCCAACCGTGTAGAGCGGCGTTTATAAGCGTACGGTTCTGGTTTTCTTGAGCGTATAAGGCAGTCTGCATACATCCCACCAGTACGATAAATGCTAATATTTTCTTTATCATGTTGTATTCCAATTCTATATGATTCTTATTCGTAAATCAGTTCCACTTCGTCTATAAGTAAAGTGCTTCCTGGAGCACCCTCAAAAGTGGCACCATCCTTGCTTGAGGCAAATATGATGCCTATCTTATATTCTCCTTTAGCCAGTCTGGCTTCGTCAATCTTCTTTCCGTACCGTTGGTAGTCGAAAGGTATATCAAAGAATTTCCATTCGTCTCCTTCTGTTTCTTGCGGATTGGAAACTAAAGCAAGAGCCACCATGCTGGAGTGTTCGTAGTTTTGATTCGGCAGATTTCCATCCAGTGTTACATCTGTCCCCTTTCCTGCACTGTCATATTTTACTCCATCATAAAATATTGCATAGATATTGAATATATCTTTTCGGGAGGTATATTCGCCATTTTCATAAAATTGTTCTCCGGCCTTATACTTATAGTATCCAGTCAGTCGTAAAGGTTTATTGTAGAAAGGAGTACCGAAGCGCGTAGCACTAAGCGGATTGGTAATAGCATTCAGCATGTCGAAACTGCCGATAAACAGATTACCGGCGGCGATGGGCATACCTACCATGTTACCTAAGTCGCCAGTGAGGCGTGTTTCCAATTTCACACATTTTCCAGTTTTGCCATTGTCTATTTGGGTAGTAGGATAATCTTCTGTTGCGGCTTCACTCATAGCCCATTTGAATCCCTTATTACCACTTGCCCATGTCAATTCGTTACCGGAATCTTGCTCTTCGTAGAATTCCTGCCATACATTTTGCATGATTCTTACCTTTTCAAAGTGGTATGTGGTCGGAATGTTACTTGCCTTTTGTTCTCTGGCAGTAATGGCGTAGACACGATGCCAGGCCTTGTCTTCCGAAGTGACTGTATATCGTACTGGAGTCGTGAAGTTCTGAACACTCCCACTGGCAGGACTGATGGTAGCTCCCGGAGTCAATTCAAATATGGGGGCCAGACTTGTCATGTCCGTACCTTCTTTCACACTGATCCGTATTGGGTAGGCGTTCTGGCTTTCGTCGTACGACGGGTTCAGATCAATGTATGAATTTGCCAGTACATCTTCTTCAAAAGAGATGCCTGTTATATCAGCTTCAGCATTGGGTGCTTCATCTTTTATGCACGATGCCATCAATATTCCGAAAAGTGAATAGAGTATGAATAATTTGTTTAGTCTCATGCTTTTTAATTTAATTCTATTAATTTTTCAAGCAACAAAACTACTTCTTTTTTCTCTAATAGCAGGTTTTTATGAGCTTATTTAACAAAAAAACGGCAATAGGTGCTTTACTATTGCCGTTTTATATATAGAAAATGTTCTATTTTTAATTATCTGAGCCGATATGTACGATTTTTCTTTTGGCTCTTACTGGCTTTTCCTTTACAACTTCTACTTTCTGTTCGGGAGTTATACCTGCTAATTCCGGGTCAATCATGATACGGCCACAATATTCGCAAACGATAATTTTCTTGCGTGAGCGGATGTCCAATTGTCTCTGGGGCGGAATCTTGTTGAAGCAACCACCGCAAGCATCACGCTGTACGTATACAATACCCAGTCCATTGCGTGAATTCTTACGGATACGTTTGAAGGACTGAAGCAGACGGGGTTCAATCTTTGTTTCCAGTTCTTTGGCTTTGTCTCTCAGCTTCTCTTCCTCTTGCTTGGTCTCGGAGATGATTTCGTCCAGTTCGCTCTTCTTTACGTCGAGGTCTTTTTGTCTTTCTTCCAGAGCAGCAGTGCTTTCTGCTACTTCCTGAGATTTTTCTTCCTCTTGTGCGGCAAATTCCTTGATACGCTTTTCGCAGAGTTCGATTTCCAATGTCTGGAATTCGATTTCCTTGCTTAAGAAGTCATATTCGCGGTTGTTGCGTACGTTGTCCTGCTGGTCTTTATATTTAGCTACAGAAGCCTTTGCGGTTTCAATTTCAACTTTCTTTCCTGCAATGGAGGATTTCAACTCGGCAACTTCTGCCTTGATTCTGTCTATACGGGTACTCAGACCGGCTATTTCGTCTTCCAAGTCCTGTACTTCCAGTGGAAGTTCACCTCTCAACGTCTTGATTTCATCGATTTTGGACAGCATTGTCTGCAATTGGAACAAAGCTTTCAACTTCTGTTCTACGGTTAATTCCTGAGGATCTTTTTTTGCTTCTTTAGCCATTTTACTTACATGTATTTTATGGGGTTTGTATTCACTTTGGTCATTTGGACCTCAAAATGAGGAAACAAATCCCGGATTATTGTATAAAATATTTCTTTCGTATATTGCTCACTTTCATAATGCCCTATTTCAGCCAATAATATATCGGTATCATGTCCGAAATAGTCATGGTATTTTATCTCGCCGGTGATAAAGACATCTGCACGGTTGCGGATGGCAAGCGGCATTAGGAAAGCGCCGGCGCCGCCACATAATGCAACAGTCTGTATTTCCCGCCCGAGGAGTTTGTTATGTCTGAGACACCCTACTTCGAAGGTTTTCTTTATCCGTTTCAGGAATTCAAGTTCTGTCTCCGGTACTTCCAATTCGCCAATGACACCGGCTCCGGCTTGTGGCCATGAGTTTTGCAAGGGATAAATATCATAGACCGGTTCTTCATATGGATGTGCCGCAAGCAGTGCCTTGACAGTTGCCGCTTTTTTGTAGGCGGGTATGATTGTCTCAATACGTACTTCACGTTCGGTATGCAGCTCCCCTATCGCTCCACAGTATGGGGTGGCACCTTCCCGGGCTCGGAATGTCCCCTCGCCTTCCATGTTATAACTGCACAAATCATAGTTGCCGATATTGCCGCATCCAGCGTCGAACAAGGCTTTCCTCACGTCTTCCGCTTGGGCGGTCGGTACAAATGTGGTCAGCTTTACCAGCGCATTTTCCTTGGCTTCCAGGATACGGACATTCTTCAAACCGATTTTCTCGGCAATCTTGAAGTTCACTCCTCCCGGTGCATTATCCAGGTTAGTGTGCGCAGCATAAACAACGATGTCATTCTTGATGGCTTTCAAGATACAACGTTCCACATAATCCCTGCCCGTGATGGATTTATACCCTTTGAAAATGAGAGGGTGATGTGATATAACCACATTATATCCCAATGCAATGGCTTCATCCAGTACAGCTTCAGTAACGTCAAGACACAACAAAGCCCCTGTTGCTTCCGCATCTGTCAATCCGATTTGCAGGCCGGCATTATCAAATCCGTCTTGCAATGGCAGAGGCGCGAACCGTTCAAGGGCGCTTACTAATTCCTTAATTTTCATTGTGAACAGAAAATTTGGTTGCAAATATAGTAAAAAGCAATGGATTGAGAATGTTTTTTATTCTTTTTATAAAATATCAGTAACAAATTTGAGTAATAGACGGTTTTCTTCCAACAAAAACTCTTATCGAAAAATGTTTTATCACGAAAAAGACTATCTTTGCGAGCGATTATTATAAAACTAAATCTATGAAAACTAAAAAACTATTCGGAATTTTATCGCTCTTGATTATAATTGGTGTGACCTCTTGTAACAGTGATACTCCACAAGACAATGTAGAAAACATTAAAATGAAGGTCTCTTCCGAGATTGGCACTTACCAGCCTTGGGGAAGTGATCATTTCATTGATTGTATGTTGGTAAAGGAGGAAGGTAAAAATGAATATGAAGCGTTGGACTTTTTAGGAATTGCCGGGTTTGATTATAGCAAGGGGTATGAATACACCTTATTGGTGAAAAAACAACTTTGCTCAACCCTCCCGCCGATGCCAGTAATATTGCATACGAACTGGTCGAGGTGTTATCAAAAGTCGGAGTAGAATATGAATATACAATAGAGGTTGATGGACCCAATCCTTTTATTCTTTCTCCTGATGGAGGAAAATATGAGATTCCTTTTGCATGCAAAAGAAAAAAATATGTAGCAGGCGAGTTTACTGAAGAAGAATATGCTCCTTTAAAAGGATTGAGATATAATATGGGGACCAATTATGGAACCTATACAAGCATTATAAAAGATGGTGATACAGTTGGATTATATAAGTTTGTAATCGAGGGTATTGAGCCTTATAATATGGAAGGAACTCCCTGGTGGTATTATGGTATTTATCCTGCTGATGCAGATTTTTTCTCTGAAACAGAGCCGGAACCTATCTACAAACAATTGTTTGAACAACCGCAAACGGAAGGTGAAGAACATTTTATATATCCGATAATATATGCTTCATCGGGTACGTTTGATTAGTTGGACACATTAATCTCCTTTATTATGAAAACATTACTTGTTTTGTTTCTTTTCCTTTTATCGTTATTGTCTTGTCAGGATACGAACCGTTCCGGTAAAGATGTATCTGAGGATATGGAGGAGCCGGTAGATACTACTCCCAAGGCTACGGCTATCTTTTGGGTAGACAAGGATAAAGATTATCAGGCTAAGAAAAAAGACGGTCCTCTTTCTCTACGCACCGTCAAGGCAAGGGTAGAGATTGATTCGCTGGGAAAAGTTAATCTGTTGGCATATACCAAGCCGCAAAGTCAACGCATCAAAAGTTACCTGCAGTATAGGCTTGAAGTATTCCGTGTAAAGAAAGTGATGTTGGACAGCGGCTTTGTGAAACCGGGCGTACAATATGTGCAGCTACGCTATCTCCCCGGAAAACTGGATGCCCATCACCGTTGAAGTTATTTATGCTCCTTTTTTCCCTTCTTCTCTACCATCACCGGCAGTAGCTTGCCGTAGGCATCGAACGACTTGCGGGAAGCCAGAGAGATTGTAATCATCAGTGACAGCATGGAGGCGGTAAAGGTGATGACCATAATCATCATCTGATATTTGATGGCCACATTCGGGCTGCTGCCACCCAATATCTGGCCAATCATGGTTCCCGGAAAAGCAACCAGCCCCATCACGGATATATTGGCAATCAGCGGACTGAAGGATTTGATGATGGCTTGGCGGATGAAAGGTGCCTGTGCTTCCGCTTTTGTAGCACCATTGCCGAGAAGATACCGGTAAAGCTGTTGTTCCCGTTTCAGTCCACTATAATAGGTGTTGAGGGCTATGACGTTACTGGATAGCATGTTGCCCATCAGTATGCCGAAAATAGGGATGAAATACCGGGCGCTGAATACGTTTTCCACTCTCAGTACTATTCCGATAAAGTACAAGCCTACACATACTACACTGCATAAGAAACCTGCGGATATGGGCAGGAGCAGAATCTTCCTCTTCAATTGTGTTCGTGCCAATGCCGTCTGCGATGCTACAAATATCATGACAATTACCCATAGAAAGTTTATCCACGGGTTATCCCATAAAAAGAGGTAGTTCAAGTATATGCCGATGAAGAACAACTGGACAATCATGCGTGCCGTACCTATCACAGTAGCGCGCAACAGTCCGGTCTTGAACTTCCAGATGTAAAACAGCGGTATTAATAATAGCAATAATCCGATGCCCAGGCTGAGGTATGATATATCTATGGTTCCCAATAGTGTGTATGTTATTTCATGATTATATGTCGGTCACATCCGTTGGCGAATCTTTTGTCATGGGATACGGTCAGTATGGCACTTCCATTTTCTGTCTGCCTGCGGAAGAAAGAGAGTACTTTTTCCGCGGAACCGGAGTCGAGAGCGGAAGTCGGTTCATCGACAATGGTCAGTGGTTTGCCAATCATTGAGGCTACGGCTATCATCATCCGTTGGCGTTGGCCTCCGGATATTTCGTTCACCCGTTTGTAATATAACTCTTGTTCCAGACCCAAATCCTCGAAACATGCAAATAAACGGGTTTCAGAAAAGGGTGTACTCCGGTTTGCCTTTAAACCGAAGGGCAATTGTACCATGTCCTTTACCCATTCCAGCGGCAATGCCAGTTCTTGTGGAATCCATGCAGTCTGCTTACGGACAACGTCGACGTTTCCTTTATCCAGCAGAATGCCGTTCAAGACGATGCGTCCTTCTTTTAACGGAGTAAATCCAAGTATGGCATTCAGCAGTGACGACTTTCCGCATCCCGAAGGGCCGGAGATACTGGCTATCTCTCCCCTTTCCAATTGCAGGTTGAAACCCGAGAAAAGTATATCGTTGCCGTAGGCGATACTGGCATTTTCTATTTGCAGCATGGTGTTCCTTTAATCTTTCTGTATCGCAAAGATAGTGCAAAAAAATATTTGTGCTATCTTTGACGCACTAATTAATTCAGGAAAGAAAGACTATGATACAGAATGAACGGGATTGCCGCCACGAACATGTGCTTGACGTGGCAAGGCAAATGCTGACTGCTGCGCGCACGGCACCGAAAGGAAAAGGTATTGATGTGATTGAAGCTGCGCTGGTTACGGGTGAAGACATTAAGAAGCTGTCTGAAAAGATGGTCGCTATGGTTGAAGAGCACGGTATGAAGTTCTTTCTCCGTGATGCGGACAACATTTTGCAGGCTGAATGTGTAATTATAATAGGTACGCGCGAGCAGACGCAAGGTTTGAATTGCGGACACTGCGGTTTTCCCACTTGTGCCGGTCGTCCGGAGGGAGTACCTTGTGCCTTGAATACGGTGGATGTAGGGATAGCTGTAGGTTCGGCTTGTGCCATGGCTGCCGATTTGAGGGTGGATACCCGTGTGATGTTTTCTGCCGGACTTGCCGCCCAGCGTTTGGATTGGCTGAAAGAATGCAAGACAGTCTTTGCCATTCCGGTGAGTGCATCCTCCAAGAATCCGTTCTTCGACCGGAAACCGAAGGAAGATAAGTGATAATTGACGAGTAGAGGTTTACAATCATAGAGTAGAGGTTTAGAAGTCTGAAGTAGAGGTTTGGCAATTCTAAACCTAAGGTTTATTCTCCCTCTCTCTGCTAACTTAAAAAGTAACGAATTAGAAAAGATAAATAATATGGGATATTTTGTAGGACTGCCGCTGGGTGGTGCCGCAGAGAAGGACTGTCAGGTGCGTTTTGGCAAGAATATGACTTTTCAGGTAGAGACACGTGCTCCCCACTTGCCTGCCGAATGGGCTTTGCAAAGCGGCATACAGCTTACATGGCCCCATGCGGGTACAGACTGGACCTATATGTTGGACGAAGTGCAGGAATGTTTTGTAGCCATTGCCCACGAAATAGCCGCCCGGGAGACATTGCTGATTGTAACCCCAGAACCGGATGAGGTGAAGAAACAGATTCTCGGCAGGGTGAATATGGAAAATGTCCGTTTCCTGAAGTGTGAGACGAATGATACTTGGGCACGCGACCATGGAGCCATCACCCTACTGGATGCTGACGGTGTATCTCTGCTCGACTTTAAGTTCAACGGGTGGGGATTGAAGTTTGCATCCGATAAGGATAATTTGATTACGCGTCGTGCGGTGGAGTCGGAAGTGATGAAAGGAAAGTATGTAAATCGCTTGGGGTTTGTCCTTGAAGGCGGTTCCATCGAAAGTGACGGCATGGGTACGTTGCTCACCACCTCCGAATGCCTGCTTTCGCCTAACCGGAACGGACAGATGAACCGGGTGGAAATTGAGGAATATCTTCGTTCCGTTTTTCACCTGCAACGTGTTCTTTGGCTGGACCACGGTTATTTGGCAGGTGACGATACGGACAGTCATATAGACACGCTGGCCCGTTTCTGCCCTGCCGACACGATAGCCTATGTACAATGCAAGGATGCGGATGATGAGCATTACGAAGAACTGCATCGCATGGAGGAGCAACTGAAGACTTTCCGTACGTTGAAGGGGGAACCTTACCGTTTGCTGGCTTTGCCCATGGCCGATAAGATAGAAGAGGAAGGGGAACGGCTTCCTGCCACTTACGCTAATTTCTTGATTCTGAATGATGCAGTGCTTTACCCCACCTATCGCCAGCCGGAGAATGATGCCCGCGCGGGGGAAGTGTTGCGGGAGGCTTTTCCCGGTTATGAAATTATCGGGATAGATTGCCGTGCTTTGATTAAGCAACACGGCTCTTTGCATTGTGTTACCATGCAATATCCCGTAGGGGTGTTGAAGTAATGTCGATTATACATAGTAAAACAATAAACCATAGAATAAGATGACAAGAAAAATAAAAGTAGGTATTATCCAGCAGGCCAATACCAAGGACCTCAGGACTAATTTAATGAATTTGGCCAAAAGTATAGAGGCATGTGCGGCGCATGGGGCTCAATTGGTTGTTTTGCAGGAGCTGCATAACTCTCTGTATTTCTGTCAGACGGAAAACACGCAGTTGTTCGACTTGGCAGAACCGATTCCCGGTCCTTCTACGGGATTCTATTCAGAGTTGGCTGCTGCCAACGATATTGTGCTGGTCACTTCTCTGTTCGAGAAACGCGCTCCCGGATTGTATCATAACACAGCGGTTGTTTTTGAACGTGACGGCAGCATTGCCGGGAAATACCGGAAGATGCATATTCCTGATGACCCCGCCTATTATGAGAAATTCTATTTTACTCCCGGTGATATAGGCTTCGAACCTATTCAGACATCTTTGGGCAAATTGGGAGTTTTGGTGTGCTGGGACCAATGGTATCCGGAAGCGGCACGTCTGATGGCGCTGAAGGGAGCTGAAATACTGATATATCCTACGGCTATCGGTTGGGAAAGCAGTGATACGGATGATGAAAAGGCGCGTCAGCTCAATGCTTGGATTATCTCCCAGCGTGGACATGCTGTGGCCAACGGCTTGCCGGTTGTTTCAGTGAACCGTGTGGGACATGAGCCGGATCCTTCCATGCAGACCAATGGTATCTTGTTTTGGGGAAATAGTTTTGTGGCCGGACCGCAAGGCGAGTTCCTGGCCCAAGCAGGAAACGAACGGCCGGAAAATATCGTTGTAGAGGTGGACTTGGAACGTTCGGAAAATGTACGCCGTTGGTGGCCTTTCCTGCGCGACCGCAGAATTGATGCCTATGCCGGATTGACAAAACGATTTCTTGACTGATAACGACGGGGATCTCTGGGGGAGAACTAACGGAATGTCACCCGTTTGTTCATCAGGAAATTGACACTTCCGTAGATGAATAATCCCAGGAACTGGGCAAGGTATTCGTTGCAGTCCAGTCCCTCCACCAGCCCTATGAGGAAAAGGAATTGCGCTCCGTAAGCCATTCCGAAAGCTATAGAAAAGAGCAGCACTTGTCGCCAAGTGTTGCTCTTTTTTTCTGTAGGGAATATCCAATACTTGCACCAGATGAAGTTGTGTATCTGTGCAAGTATATATGCGGTTACATTGGAGAGCATATAGTTGATGTCCAGTTCGTCCATCATTACCCAAACGGTAACAGCCATAATCAAGGCATTCAGCGTGCCGATTACCGCAAAACGAAAAATGCGTGCAGACTCTTTCACTCTCCTACTCCGTACCTGCTTTTACTCTTTCACTTCAACAATCAGATTCAGTTCATCCAGCTGCTTCTGGTCAATAGCCGAAGGTGCATCCAGCATTACATCGCGTCCACTGTTGTTCTTGGGGAATGCAATGCAGTCGCGGATACTGTCGAGACCTGCGAAGATGCTGACCCAACGGTCCAGACCGTATGCCAGACCACCGTGAGGAGGTGCACCGTATTTGAAGGCATTCATCAGGAAGCCGAACTGCTCCTGAGCCTTCTCCGGAGTGAATCCGAGAATCTCGAACATTTTTGCCTGCAACTGTGCATCGTGGATACGGATGGAACCTCCACCCACTTCAATACCGTTGCACACCATGTCGTATGCATCTGCACGGACAGCTGCCGGGTCTGTATCCAGCAAAGGAATATCTTCGTCTTTCGGATGGGTGAACGGGTGGTGCATAGCCATCAGGCGGCCTTCTTCATCGCTCCACTCAAACATCGGGAAGTCAACCACCCAAAGGCAGACGAACTTGTTCTTGTCGCGCAATCCCAGTTGGTTACCCATTTCAAGGCGCAACTCGTTCAGTTGCTTGCGGGTCTTCATGGCGTCGTCACCGCTCAGAATCAGAATCAGGTCACCCGGCTTGGCGTTGAAAGCAGCCTTCATTTCCTGCAATACTTCCTGCGCATAGAACTTGTCGACACTTGATTTTACGTTGCCGTCTGCCTCTACGCGCGCGTATACCATACCTTTGGCACCGATTTGCGGTCTTTTCACGAATTCGGTCAGTGCATCCAGCTGTTTGCGTGTATAGTGTGCGGCGCCTTCTGCGCAGATACCGCCGATGTAGGCGGCATTGTCGAATACCGGGAATCCGTGTCCCTTCATGATGTCCATCAGTTCCACGAACTTCATGCCGAAACGGAGGTCGGGCTTGTCGCTGCCGTAATATTTCATGGCGTCTGCCCATGGCATGCGCATGAACGGCTCGTTCATCTCTACGCCACGGATTTCCTTGAACAGATATTTGGCCATGCCTTCGAAGAGGTTGATGACGTCATCCTGCTCCACAAAAGACATTTCGCAGTCAATCTGTGTGAATTCCGGCTGGCGGTCGGCACGCAGGTCTTCGTCACGGAAGCATTTGGCTATCTGGAAGTAACGGTCGAAACCGGAAACCATCAACAACTGTTTCAGTGTCTGCGGGCTTTGAGGCAAGGCATAGAATTGTCCCGGGTTCATGCGTGAAGGAACGACGAAATCGCGTGCACCTTCGGGTGTGGAGCCTACCAGAATCGGAGTTTCCACTTCGATGAATCCCTGGCTGTCCAGGTATTTGCGTACTTCAATTGTCATTTTATGGCGAAGCTCCAGATTGCTGCGTACATTGGCACGGCGCAGGTCTAGATAACGGTACTTCATGCGGATATCGTCGCCACCGTCCGTATTTTCCTCGATGGTGAAGGGAGGGGTCAGCGATGAGTTCAGAACATCCAGTTCCGATACGATGATTTCAATGTCTCCCGTCGGGATATGCTGGTTTTTGCTGAAACGTTCGTTGACGGTACCCTTAACCTGGATTACGAATTCACGGCCCAAGCGGTTGGCACGCTCGCAAAGTTCGGCATTCACCTCTTCGTTGAACACTAATTGGGTAATTCCGTAACGGTCGCGGAGGTCAATGAAAGTCATGCCTCCCATCTTACGGCTGCGCTGTACCCAACCTGCCAGCGTCACTTGCTTGTTAACATCGGAGATACGGAGTTCTCCGCAGGTGTGTGATCTATACATCTTTTTATTTACTGTTTGACGATTTACTTATTTACTATTTTGAACATGCAAAAATACATAAAACATATTATATGGCGCATCAAAAGGGGAAAGTTATTTTCAGAAACTCCTTTAGTACCTTTTTTACAACATTACATTTTTGTCAGTTTCTTGAATTGCCTTTTGCCTTTATCCAGTATCATCTTGTTTTTATGGGCGATGTCTTCCACAAAAGCATCATTAATTTGTTTCAGTCCGTTGATATAGTCTTGTGCCCGCTGCAAGACATTCGAAGTGTCTTTTTCCGCATCCCGGGGAACAATGACCTGCAGTCCTTTCTTCATAATCTTTACATCTACATTCTCTCCCATCATCATCGGGTCGCCGTCAAAGTGGACTACCCCCGGTTTAGAACGGTGAATACGGAGTGTCTGGCAACGGAACGTCTTAATCCGGCTGTTCTGGTCAATGGTCTTGTTGAAGAGCTGGAAAGAGAGCGACGGTACATCGAGCACAGTGAACGGCTCGAGTATGGTGACGTCCAGCAGTCCGTCGTTCAAGGTGGCTTGTGGGGCAATATACGCATTGTTTCCATATTGCGATGCGTTTCCGCAGGCTATCAGGAACGCCTTGTATCGCAGGGTGCTGCCGTCCATTTCCAGTTCATAGGTTTCCGGACGGTACTTCAGGCTTTCGAGCAGAGTCTTTTCCAGATAAGTGAGTGGTCCTCTCCTTCCCGCCTTGGAGAATTGCAGGCTTACAAATGCGTCGAATCCCACGCCGCAGGTGCAGAAGAAAGGCACATCGTTGATTTTTCCGTAGTCAATGATGTCTATCAGTCCGTCATTGATGATGTCGATGGCCTTTTTCGGCTCCATCGGAATCTGCAGATGGCGGGCAAGTCCGTTGCCGGAACCGCAGGGAATGATGCCCAAAGCGGTTTTTGTATGTACCAGTGAGCGGGCTATCTCATTGATGGTGCCGTCTCCTCCTATGGCGATGACGGCATGTGCATCTTCTTGTGCCTTCTGTGCCGCTATCTCTACGGCATGGCCTGCCCGTTCGGTATAAATCACTTCTTGTGCATACCTTTCCTTATCCAGTTTTTCATCGAGCCACTTCAGTATCTGCTCCTTACTCTGAGTGCCGGATATGGGGTTTATGATGAATGCTATTTTCTTCTTGTTTTCGTTCATGCAAGGGTTGTTGCTATGCAGGTTTTCCAACTGGCAAAAGTAATATAAATATCTGAAAAATTAACCACATAATTCTTTTTAAAATAAGTATAAGTAGTTTTTTTAATGTAAATAGAACATATACCGACATATTTTGCTATCTTTGCCCCCTGTTTTTTAAGACTTGTATTTAATAGAATTAAATATTCATTATATAAAAGATATTTCATGGGTTTACTACAAGACAAATTTGCGAAATACGACCTGCCGCAGCAGTTTATGGCAAAAGGCGTATATCCTTATTTCCGCACAATTAACAGCCATCAGGATACAGAGGTAATGATGGATGGTAAAAAGGTTCTGATGTTCGGCTCTAATGCATATATGGGACTGACATATGACAAGCGTATCATTGATGCCTCGATAGCTGCCACAGAAAAATATGGCACCGGTTGTGCAGGTTCCCGCTTTCTGAACGGAACACTCGATATACATGTTGAACTGGAGAAGGAATTGGCTGAATTCGTAGGAAAAGATGAAGCACTCTGTTTTTCTACCGGATTTACTGTAAACGAAGGTATTATTCCTGCCGTTGTAGGCCGTGGGGATTATATTATTTGTGATGACCGTGACCACGCTTCCATTGTAGATGGCCGCCGTCTTGCATTTGCCACTCAGTTGAAGTACAAGCATAACGATATGGAGGCTTTGGAAAAAGAACTCCAGAAATGCGAACCGGATGCTGTAAAGCTGATTGTTGTGGATGGAGTATTTTCCATGGAAGGTGACTTGGCCAATCTGCCTGAGATTGTCCGCCTGAAGAAGAAATACAATGCCAGCATTTATGTGGACGAAGCTCACGGCTTGGGAGTATTCGGAAAACAAGGCCGTGGCGTTTGCGATCATTTCGGTGTTACCGAAGATGTAGACCTGATTATGGGTACATTCAGCAAGTCGTTGGCTTCTATCGGCGGTTTTGTGGCTGGAGACAAGGCGGTAATCAATTGGCTGCGCCACAATGCCCGTTCCTATATATTCCAGGCAAGTAGCACACCTGCTGCTACGGCTGCAGCTCGCGAGGCGCTTCACATCATCAAGTCCGAACCTGAACGCATCCAACGTCTGTGGGACATCACTAACTATGCTTTGAAGAAGTTCCGCGATGCAGGCTTCGAAATCGGTGAGACAGAATCTCCTATCATTCCTCTCTATGTGCGTGATACAGAGAAGACATTTATAGTAACGAAGCTGGCTTTTGACGAAGGTATCTTCATCAACCCGGTTATTCCGCCCGCGTGTGCCCCACAAGATACGCTGGTGCGCGTAGCGTTGATGGCTACCCACACCGTAGAACAAGTGGATTACGCTGTAGAGAAGTTGACCAAATGCTTCAAGGCACTGGATATTATCAAGTAAACTGATTCAAACAGATATTAGGAAAGCCGTTTAATAATGATTAGGCGGCTTTTTGTTTAATACGAAACGGAATAGGGTTAAGATTAAATCGTAAAGTATATGAAAAAGAACTTCTTCATCATTGCTGCTGTAGTATGCGGAATGAGTTGTACCACCACTGCCTATGCGCAGTTCAAAATCGGTGGAAAGAAAATCAATGTGACCAAAGTTGTCCAAGCCGGTACAGATGCCGTCAAGGCCATTTCATTGTCCGATGCTGACATTGCAGCGATGAGCAAGGAATATATGGAATGGATGGATACGCACAATCCGCTGACAAAGCCCGATACGGATTACGGCAAGCGTCTGGAGAAGCTGACCGGAAATATCAAGGAAGTGGACGGCTTGAAGGTGAACTTCGGTGTTTATGAAGTAATAGATGTGAATGCCTTTGCGTGCGGTGATGGTAGTGTACGCATCTGTGCCGGACTGATGGACATCATGACGGATGATGAAGTGATGGCAGTTGTCGGCCACGAGATAGGTCACGTCACCCATACGGATTCCAAAGATGCGATGAAGAATGCTTACCTTCGTTCGGCTGTGAAGAATGCTGCCGGTGCGGCAAGTTCTACGGTATCCAAATTGAGTGATTCTGAACTGGGTGCCATGGCCGAGGCATTGGCAGGTGCTCAATACTCCCAGAAGCAGGAGACGGAAGCGGATGATTACGGCTTTGAATTCTGCATCAAGAATAATCTCGATCCGTATGCCATGTACAATGCTTTGAACAAATTGCTTGAACTTTCAGCGGAGGCACCGAAGGAATCCAAGTTCCAGAAGATGTTCTCTTCTCATCCGGATACAGCCAAGCGCGTGGCACGTGCCAAGGAGAAAGCGGATGAATATATGAAGGATAAGAAATAACTATCCGTTGCTTACTATGATGAAGTGGGATCAGAGGTTTCTCTGAATCCCACTTTTTTTGTGCCGAGACTATGATATGGGCTTCTGAGGAAGCTAATGGGATAGTTCGTTAGTTCACAGTGCTGAACACTTTGTTTTAGCTATAGAAAACAAAGTGTTTTCTTATAGGAAACAAACTGTTCTTTTAAGGGAAACGAAGTGTTCTCTTTAATGAAACACACTGTTCGGTTAAGGGAAACACTTTGTTCTGTTTGGTAAAACTTCTTTTATTTACTTATTTGCTTTTAAATTAGAATAATTTTAGTATGTTTGCCACATTATTTATGAAAAACATGACTTTTGTATGAAAAAACAAGACTTCCTCTTTATTTTTGTTCTGGTGATAATATTCCTGCCATTCTTTGTGAGTGAATCCATCTACGATTGGTATAAGTCTTTCAACGCTGCACATGGCATGGTGATGAGTTTCATTAAATTTGGAATTCTTGCTACACTGGGTGAGATGCTGGGACTTCGTATCAGTGCCGGAGTCTATAACCGAAAAGGATTTGGCGTACTGCCGCGTGCCATAGTGTGGGGACTGCTGGGAATGGGTATCAATGCGGCCATGATAATCTTCTCCAAAGGTGTGCCGCAATTCATGGAATATATGGGAATGGCAAATGCCGCCGCCATTATAAACGGAGAATTCTGCCTGGACAAATTATGGATAGCCCTCGCCATTTCAGTTGCTATGAATACCATTTTCGCTCCGGTATTCATGACATTCCATAAGATTACGGATACGCATATCCTGGATTGTGGCGGTTCGCCTCGCAGCCTCCTCACTCCTATCCCGATGACCCGCATCATTACGCATCTGAATTGGGATGCACAATGGAATTTTGTCTTCAAGAAAACAATTTCTTTCTTCTGGTATCCGGCACACACCATCACATTCCTCCTGCCGGGAGAAATGCGGGTGCTGTTTGCAGCGATATTGGGTGTGGTGCTCGGGGTATTGCTGGCTATTGCGGCTCGGATGAAATAATCCGGCCTATATATTCTCGAATGATTTCAAGCAAGTCTTGCGGATAAGGTATAAAGAACTTCTCTATCATTTTCGGATACTGAGGTACAAAGGGTTTGGGTATCATTGTGACAAGGGTATCCAATTCTGCCTTCCGTTGCTCTTCAGTCTCTGAGACGGCGTAGCGGATAGTCCACCAGAACAAGAAAGTCTGGTTAAGATACCCTTTGGGGGTGATGACTTGCAGTTGCTTGTAGCGCTCGGACTGTAACATGATTTTAATTCTTTTCTCCTGTTCTTTCTCACTGATGGAACATAGAATGTCATACCATTCATCAAACTCCTGACGCAAGCAGGCGACAAATGCCCATTCGGCAATTCTATATTTGGCAAATTCTGGAATCTTCTTTAGAAGTACGAAGATATGTCCTATATTCAATTCGCCTTTATATAAACCTTTGACTTTTGTATAGTCTTCAATGGAAGTGATTGTGTGTAAAAGGGAGTAATATATTTCCGGACTCATCGGCACATGGTGTTCATCAATGAATTTCAGAGTATTCTGAAGCACCAGTTTTTTGTTTGTTCTGTTGTTGGCCATGCGGCTGATGACATTGTTCCAGTAGATTTGTGTGCGTGCAATGGAAATATGTAAATCATCTTCCATCTCTTTTATACGGCTTTCGGCTTCTTCGAAGGTCATGCCGCGTTCCCGCATTTGATAGCATATGTCCTTCATAATTGGATAATGTTCGACAAATAGGTAGGGTTTAGGAATGACGGCTCCTACCTTTTTCAACATACAATATGAATCGTAATTGATAAAAACCTTTTTACTGATTGCTTGCTCTTGCAGCCGTTGGGCGTTTTCCTTATCATTCTGACGGAGCAATGCCTTCATGCAACAGAAGATAATTCCTCCATCATATACGCCCACGTCCAGCAGACAATACACATATTCCAGAATAGTGCTTTCTTTAATTTTCCACCCTTCCGATGTATAAATGGGAAAAGGCTGCGGAACGTTGTCTTGTGCTCTTCCGGCATAGTATCGCTGGATAAGCATTTGCTTCAATATATCCTTTGGCGCATCCAGGCTTTTCATTATTTCCTCATTTATAATCAGTTGTATTTCTTCCGGAGGAAGTGAACCTTGGGTGTGGTTGGTCAGGTGATAGAGTAAATGTTTATGTGTATAACTGTTCTGTTGTACGGTGTATTTTTCGGACATCCGCTTTATCATGTCCACTTTTTGTTCATAATAGGGATATATGAATCGGTTATTGATAATGATATTCAAGATATTGGCATCAGGATGATTGAGCAGTGACTTGTCCAGCCGGTTCTCGAAGAAATCCCTTGCGACTCCTCCTTCTTCCGGAGTCTTTACCTTATTGAACATTTCGGAGACAACGTAGGGCGAATGATTCAAAATCTGTTGTTCTTCCGGAGTAATACAATCGGGAGTTTCTCCGAACAGTGCCTGATACGCCTCTTCATAATTTGATATTTTCAGAATGAATTGTACGATTGTTCTTATATTTCGAGATTCATCGCCGTTTTGGGGACGATGTCTCTTCATATGTGCCTTGATTTCCTTTAGGGTCATGCGTTGGTATAGGATACCTTGTGTGTGCTGGCTCGGGTAATCCAGTAAAGACTGGTCTGCTTCCAGTAAATGGTATTTATGGAACAGTTCCTCGCATTCCTTAATCCCTCTATAAGTGGAGGTCGTATCCAATAAGTCGTTCAGGTAGATTTCACCCACTTTCAGTTTGGTCTTGTTTTCTTCTTCTTGCTGCTCCAACCTTTCCATAAAAGTGTTGAAGATTCCTTTGGCTTGCTCAAAATTTTTAGCCTTTTGGAGCATAAAGTTCAATGAGTAGCCATCACAGTTATTCCCCATACGGTTCCATAAATCATAGGCATAAGAGGACGGTATGTTTTCGAGTGCTCCATTCAACACTTCGGTCTTGTTCAGGAACATACTGGTATCCTCTTTTTTGTCGACAGACAGTTCTGTCAGTTCGTTGAAGAATGCAACCAGCTCTTCCGGCTGGCTGAATCTTTTGAAAACTTCCAGCCAGGTGTAGGGAGCAATAAAGTTGAAGAAAAAGACTGCATCGTCGTGGGGAACTACCCCTTTATCATTCTTCTGCAAGAAGTTCTTGATGTCGTGTATGTCAGCCAGAGTCTGTGCTTTATGCATAAGCTGCCTGGCGAAATTACGTATTCTTTTCTCTTTCAGTTCTGTCAGATAAGTCTCATTGTTGCTTTCCTGCCCATGGGCGCTCTCTGCAGAATCGGAGAAGAAATCATCTATGTCGTCATCATCGGCACTTGGGGAAGCTTCGTATATAAAGGAAGCGTTGAGGTATATTTCTTTGGCTTCGTCCATGTCGAGGAACCGTACCAATTCTGTCTGAAATTCAATATACGAGTTTTCTATATACTTGTCTTGCATTTGCCCTTGTTCATTGAGCAAATCCTTGTGTACAATGTCCTTATCTTGTTGTGTCTGCAGTCTGGGCAAAAGCCACCGCAGCACATTCAGCTCTCTCCTATTATATTTTTTTGTTAATTTCCAAATATGGATGGCCTCTGCATTGGTAGGAGCAAAATTGGCTATATTGCCAATATAGGCGTCCACCCAATCAATGGAAACGCCTTCCGGGTTTGTTCCCAGTTCCTTACTTGTATATAGCGTTTGTTCGTTTTTATAAATGCGGCTTACAACATCATTGATGATATACTGTTGGAGTTCGGGGGCATTTACCGAACAGTTTTTCACCCGATGCAGGATCTTGGTTGTATTTTTGAAAAAGTTCGGTCTGTCTTTGTAGTAGATATAGCGGAATATGCCCTTTATGGCTTTCTTTTCAGTTGCCAGTAGGTCATCGGACGGTTCACTGCTATAGTACTGGAAAACCTGGGTTACTATGATGTCTTCAACTTCAAATGTGTCCTTTTCAATGTCCTGATAATAAATCAAATCATCTACTTTGCCTGCCAATTCACAGATGGTGCTTCTGTCGGCCTTTTCGTAACTGTTCTCATAGGTGAATTTGAGGAAATCGAGCAATAGGTCTATTTTATTGCGGCTTCTCTTTTTCCACATCCACAAACATTTTATGGCGTGGCAGAGTTGTCGAAGCATGGATTTCTGCAGGTTGCTTAAATTGCTGTTCTGGAACTGGTTGTTATATCTGGTCTTGATTCTGTCTATGTCGAAAAACAAGGAACCGATAGTCATGCCGGCTTCGGGTCGGAGTTTAAGATAGCCGTATGTCCTAAGCTCGCGGGCATATTCATTTATTTTTTTGAAGGATAAAGGTTTGATGCCCACTTCGACTATGGCCGGAGGAACCATTTCATTGAAAGTAAGCATGGATTTCACTTCCTTGAAGCTATAGCTTGTAGTGGCAATAACCTTGAAGTCCGGATTGCCGATGTGAAGGATTTCCGATAACTTGCGAAGTAATTCTCTGTCAATGGGTATCGGCTTTTCATTCTCTTCTTTCCAAAACAACAGCTGCAAATCGTCCAGTAGAAGAATCTTTTTGCCATGCTGGAATTGGGATACAGAAAGCCGTTCTAACTGTTCTTTGGTCGTATCGGCATTCAAAATGACCACATAATATTCCTGAGGGAGCTTTTTCAGCATTCGGCAAACGGCAATAGTCTTTCCCGAAGTGGATTGACCGGTGACGATGATTGTCTTGTTTGTGCTGTCAAACTCCTCTTTAAGTTTGTTGTCTACTTCCGGACGGATAAAATAGTAGTCCAGGTTGCCTCTGCGACGGTTGGCTTGGCTGTTGGGAATAATTTTATCATACTCCATCTTATGGCAAGAGATTGCGCAAAAGGGATTATTGAGAAAACTTTCACGATCCTTGACCAACGCGTCCCTTAGCTGCTCCAGCGTATTGCACTGCTTCTCATACCGCTCGATAACGGTATCGTCGTCCAGGTGCTTTTGCATGTATTCCGCATAGAAGTCTTTCCATAAAGTAGTGTTTGTCCAGTCTTCCTGGGTGTATTCCAATGTCGGATTCTGATAGAAATAGATATGTTTGTTGGATGCATTTTCGATGGCAACATTAAACTCTCCGATGGTCTTGGAGCGTATCCAGTTTCCGGCGAAGAAGATGATGACGTCACATTGCCTTATCTCTGAATTTATGATTTCCTGCGTATCGCCTTTAGCTAAATCGTTGTCTCCATTTTTTTCGTGCCGGTGCACTACAATATTGAGTTCGCTGTTGTTTCTTTCCGTCAGGACTTTTTCCATTAAATCCCTTTCTTTCTGAAAACTCAGCGAAGAGGCTATAAATACATGGTATGTTTTCATAATATAGTGTTGGTTACTTCCTATGTGTTGTTGTTTACGACTAGCGGAATGCCGGCTGTGATACATCTGTCATACGCTTTTGAGCTTTCCTTCAATTCATCATACGGACGTATATCGGGATGCACAAAGCGTTTCTTTTTGAAGATGTCTCCCATTTCCTTGCTGCCATAGATTATCGGCGGTGGGTTTACGGAAGCCAAGCAGCAGCTTCTCCATGTTCCAACGGTTATGTTCGACTTCGGCAAGCAATGTTATCTGGTCGTTGTCCAGTTTCACGTAACCATCCGTAATGCCTATGGAGCGTAGCTTGGGACTAATGGAATATGCACTGTACAAATTGGACCACTGAAGGGATACGGACAGTTTGTTCCATGAGTCTTTCAGCTCATTGTCAGGTGGGCATGATTGAGGCACATTTCCATATTTATTCTTGAAATCGTATATATAATTGATGATTTGTCCCTCCCTCCGGCTTTTTTTGTCCAAGTCGTAACAGTTGTCCAGCATTCCAAAAGGAAAAACATGGGAATATTTATGAATCGCTTCATCTTTCTTTTTACTGTTAAGCATATTGAGCAGTGCACTGGAGGTTTCCTGACGGACAAAAACTGGGATGTTTTCATCATATACATCGTCCGGCAGATATAATCCCATTGCCATGCTTTGAGGAGGATAATTGAGACAGACGGCAATCGTCAATACCTGGCTTGAGTCATGTACCCATTCTTTAATTAGGTTCTGGATGGCAGGAGTTTCCGCACGGCCTTTGATAAATTCGAATTCCACATCCAGAAAGTCTGCATCTTTTCCTTTAAAACGGGTGGGAAGGACAAATCTCTCGTGGCTTTCGTCCTTGCTCATGTCGTAATAATGGGTAGACGATATCTCGAAATAATGGCGGTATCGTCCACAAAAGAAATTCATTTCCCGGTCGGCATTTTCATCAATGAAGGTAATGACACTTTTTATGTTCTTGTCCCGGCAGAAGTTTGGAAAATGCAACAGATGGGCAGCTTCCACTCCTATTGCCACTCCCATACGGCTCATACCGATGATAACAAGATGAACATGTTTTTCGCTTTCGTAGGTTATTGCCTCACGGTCGAGAGGAGGATATTCAATGCAGTTCTCCCCTTTTCCGTATTGCCGGCTTACCAATATCTTTTTGGCCCAGCCCTCGTAGAAGTTAAAGGGATGGAATTCTATATATTTTCTCCATTCGGCAGACAAATCGGTCAGTTGGAAAGCGGCAAAAGTAGTCTGATATTCGAAAAGAACGGTGAATGGTATGAGGGAACATTTATTGCATCGTTTATGAATGTCAACTATCTTTTTCAGGCAGTCTATGTTCAGTGAGTCATGGTCATGTTCGTTCCTCTCTCCGATAAGGAATACTTCGCGCGCTTTGGTAGTATAGAGTTTTTCCAACTCCTCGATAGAGTCGCGCCGGGCACGCAGCACCACAATTCTTTTTTCATTTTTGGCATCCAGTTCCGTATGGATTTTGCTACGGATTTCTTGTGCCGGTTGGGTACTCTGAATCAGAATATGGCAATTCCCATAATGTGTGTCATCGCAAATTTGCTGGATAAGAGTGGGGACCATGTTGTCAAAACCGATAATGACGATGTGGTTTTGCAAAGGGTAAACGATATCGCCTTCACGATATCGCTCAACTCTGCGTTCCAGCATATTGGAGATTACGGATATCAATAATCCGCAGAACAAAATTAATCCCAGCACTACGACCAATAGAGAGAACCAACGCAGATAAGGTGGTACTTCCACAATATTCCCCGGATCAATGAACAGACAAATCAACTGAAGCAAACGCCCCATAGGTACGTCTTTATCAATACCGGTCCATTCTTCAAGAGACGGCTCAGGAAAGATAAATGCAAAACTTACCAGATATATCAATAAGAAAACAGTTACTATGACTCCGAAAAGCCAAGCAAGCTGCCTCCATCCTTTTCCGGAAAAAGAGCGGTCAAAATGAAGGGCAAAAAGTCTTGTTAGCAGATTCATATTTGTTTTGTCATTAGGCAGTTTCCTTTTTTTCAGTTTCTTGTTTCAATTCTTTTCTGATATTCTCTTTCAGTTTATTGATTTCTTTCTCATCGTTATTGATAATCTCCCGTTTTTCTTTTTCCTGATACAAGGATGCAAGAATGTTTCTTTCTTGTTCCAGATTCAATGAGAATACATCTATTAATCTCTTGATACATAGAAAAAAACAGATGCATACGCTAAGGGAAATGATGGCATGGAGTGTCATCAGGTAGGTCATTCCACGCGATGGAAAGAATTGAATAAGGTTTTGGAATGTAGTGCATGTCACAATCAATGCTGCAACCAGAAAGAGAATGATAAAGGCAGGAATCACGAATTTCCACCAGTGCCGGATAGGATAATACTTGTTCTCACTCGTCCTCATAGTACTATAATAGATATTGGATTATTATTTCTTCTGTATGTCGAATCCCAGTTTCATAATCAGTTTCAGTGTCTGTATGGCTGTTTGCCGGTCGTATTCTCGTTCTGAGTCCGGTAACTCTTCGTATGGTACAAGTCCGGGATGTGTCTTTAATTCATCATTGCGTGTCTCTCCGTATTTCCATCCTTCTTTCACTCTTCCCAAAGCCCATACTTCATGCACATTGCGTGCCATGGCTTCTGTGAGTTCCGTCAAATTATCCGGTAAAGTGATATTTTCTGCGTTCAAAGGGGACGGTGTGTATGTTTTCATTTTCTGTTATTTAAAATGTGGAAGTAAAAAGTTTATTGGTAGCAATATTAGGCATTTCGGACGACAGAAACAAAAAAAAGGAAAGCTATTTCCAAAAAAACATGCAGATTACAATGGAAAAAACATTGCAACCTGCATATAAATCGGGAGAAGCGTGAATTATAAGTTAGCTTCCGTCACTACCTGCCCGTCAAACAGATTGATGATACGTCCGGCAAATCCGGCATCATGTTGTGAGTGTGTCACCATGACAATCGTAGTGCCTTCCTTATTCAGTTCATTCAGTAGTTCCATTACCTCTTTTCCGTTCTTTGAATCGAGGTTACCGGTAGGCTCATCGGCAAGTATCAGTTTAGGGTTTGATACGACTGCACGGGCGATTGCCACGCGTTGCTGTTGTCCGCCGGACAATTGTTGCGGGAAGTGCTTGCTGCGGTGCATGATTGCCATACGCTCCATAGCGGTTTCCACCCGGCGCTTGCGTTCGGTGGCAGGAATGCCCATGTAGAGTAGCGGCAGTTCGATGTTTTCGTATACATTCAGCTCATCAATCAGGTTGAAACTTTGGAATACAAAGCCGATGACTCCTTTACGCAAGTTGGTACGTTGGGCTTCTGTATATTTGGATACTTCCGTCCCATTCAAGTAATATTCTCCGGATGTAGGATTGTCCAACAGACCGAGGATATTCAGTAAAGTGGATTTTCCGCAGCCTGAAGGTCCCATGATAGCAACAAACTCCCCTTCTTTCACTTCAATGTTTACGTCGTTCAAAGCCAGAGTCTGTACTTCCTCGGTCTTGAAAATCTTCTGTAAGTTTACTGTCTTAATCATAATGCTTTGTTTTTATGGGTTATAAATATATTATTTCTTACTCGGATTTGATGCAGTCAATCGGATTTGTTTTGTTCAGCAAATAACTTTGCAGACACACTGTGACGGCAGATATTATCCAGACAATACATAGTGGCAATAGAAAGTCCATAACGGTGAAGGGGGCTTTATAGGCAAACTGTTCATGCCAATGGTGCATGAGCCAATAGACAATGGGGACAGCTAGAATATATGCAAGCAGAATTTGCAGGCAGAATGGTTTATTCAGCAACAGCACGATTTGTCGGGATGTTGCTCCATGAATCTTGCGAATGCTGATTTCGCGGATACGCTGGCGAGTGGCATACCATGAAATGCCGAATAAGCCGAAGCAGGTCAATATCAAGCCAATCAGAGAATAGGCGATAAGGAGTTTGGAGAGAGACAAGACTTTACCATTGCGTTTCATAAAGTCTTGGTGCATGTCTGTGTATTGAAATATCTCCCCTTCATTCATCTTTTCCCATATTTGGGCTATTTGATGTAGTGTTTCTTGTTTATTGCTTTCAATCAGCTTAATCTGCAGATAGTTGGCACCCGACATTCTCTCTGTAGGTGGAAGGTAAAGTATGACCGGGGTAATTTCATTTTCCAATGAACTGAACGGGAAGTCCTCTAATACACCGCCGATGATGTATAAAGAATCGGCAGACTGGTCAAATTCTTTCAAAGGTTTTCCAATGGCATTTATTCCTGCTGGAATCAGCATTCTGACATAGCTTTCGTTGACCAGTGCAGGATAGGCATATTGTTTTTGCAGTTGTTCGGGAGCGTTGCCGGACAAGAGTTTGAACCCCATCGTTTTTACCAGATTGGCATCACTATACAGCATTAATAGGTAGGAACTTTTTTCCGTACCGTCGGCTTGTTTGATGGATAGCTCACGTATCCATGAATTCAATATGGAGCCTTGTGACAGGGCGATGGACTCTATTCCTTGTACATGTTTCTCCAGCTCTTCTTTAAGTATTGTAGCCGGTGCGGCATTGAAATCTCCTATTTCAATCCGATTTTCGTAACAGTAGGCCCGTTCCTTGATGAGATTGATTTGTTCATTGGCAACGAGAGTAGCGAATATCAGCCCTATAGAAATGGAAAACTGAAGAATGACCAGCAAAGCTATGAAACGTTGTTTCTTTTTACCTCCGTAAAGTGTCTTGTATTCGCTGAATGAGAGTTGTGAAAGTCTATGGCTGATATACCAGGCAGGGACAATGGACATAACTAGTACAAAGAGCACTAACAAGGGTAGCATCTGTAGGCTGAAAAAGAAATGTACGTTTAAATGGGATGCAAATAATCCATTGAAAAAAGACAGACAGTCGTTGATGATGAGTAAAGATAATCCGAATGCCAGCAGCACAGTGAGGAATGCATCACCAAACAGTTGGATGCGGATATCCTTCAAGCTGCTTCCCATCAGTTTCTCCACATGTATCATTTTGAGCTGTTGCAATACACGGCTCAGGCTCATGTTGGTATAGTTGCAGCAGGCTATGATAAGTACCAACAAGGCGGCAGCAAGGCTGATATACAATAATTGCACATTACTTTGATTGATATACGGCAGAGGTTGTTGTGTATCGTAGTCCGGTGTAGTAAAGTAGATGTCGGACAGAGGGTCGACGTAATATTGTGTCTTTTCCGGAATCAAAGTGGGAATCTTGTCGTGGTTGATTTTTTCGGTAAACTGTTGGGCATCGGTATTTGGAATTAGTTTCAGAAACGTCATTCCACCCCAAAAGTCTTTGTTATTCCCGGTAATCATGTCGAATTGGAGCAATGATTGTGACCGTGACTTTAATATGGCTGCCACTTCATAACTTTGGGTATCAGTCATGGTTTTTATTTCCAGCAATTCTCCTAATGGATTTTTATCTCCAAACAGTTTATGTGCAAAAGCTTCACTGAGTGCTACTTTGCCCGGTTGTTCCAATACTTGCTTTAAACTACCGGCAATGGGATGATAGTGGAAGAAATGTTGCAAAGTAGTATCGGCAGATATAAAGGTTATATCGTGGTAAATCTCCCCTCCATATTTACAATATTGTGGAACCAGAGAATTGATACGCAGGTAGTCTTCCACTTCTGCATATTTTTCTTTCAGCATAGGGGGAATATTGGCATCAGCATAGGCCACCTTGCTTCCGTCCTGCATCGGATTATCCTGACGCAGACAGAAAATACGGTTCTTGTCCCGATTGCCACTCTCTATATTGTAATCATGTACATAATAGGTGAACAGCAAGTTTGTACATGCTAGCCCTATAGCCAGACTGACTATAGAAATGAAGAAGAAAACTTTGTTTCTCCACCAACTGCGGGTAATTATTTTTAGGATTGTAAGTATGGTCATAATCTTTAGGTAAATATATTTTCTTATTCGTTTTTAATGACTTCTGCCGGATTTGTCCTTGCTATTTTCAGAATACGGAAAATAATAGTCAGAGTAGTAATGACAGCTACGATTATGAAGATTGAAATCCAAAATAGCGGGCCGTCATTAAAGAATACGATATACATGTTTTTCCATAACTGCAGTATGGCATAACATAAAGGAAATGCCATTGTTGCCGAGAGTACAAGCTGATAAATATACGTACGGGCAAACAATATGATAATCTGTTTCAATCCTGCACCATTTACTTTACGGATTGCCACTTCCTTTTGTCTGCGTTCCGTATCCAGTGTGATTGCCGAATAGACGCCTAATAAAGTGATTATAAGGCTGACAAATGAGAAGAATAAGATTATCCCTTTCATGTTGTTCTCGATGGCTTGCGCTTGGTGAATGTCTTCCTGCAAGGTCGAAATGTGTAATTGTATACTCGGTGGAAGATTCTCTTCCAGCATTTTCTTAACGAAAGCCTCTACTTCTTCTGCTTTTCCGGGTACACACTTCAAATAGCAATGACCTACATAATATTTGAAATCACAAGGCAGAAAGACGAAGCCCTGGCTCTGATTGTAAGTGTCGGCTACAAAATCGGAACAAATGCCGCATACCGTGTAGCTATCTTGATAATTGTACAAGGTGGTTCCCAGTAAATCCTTCTTTATACGTTCTACCAATTTACGGTCTGCTACCATGTCACTATTTGTCTTCAGGACATGCCCGGAGAGAATGGGGATATTCATAAACTCGAAAAAGTTATTAGGAACATTCATTATATTGACTTCAAGGCTACTTTCCCGGTTATCTTTTTCTGTCTGCATGCTTGTTCCCGAAATACCTTTCAGATAATTAATATCTGTCAGCATTTTATCTTTTATATCCGGATGTTGACTGATGCGCTCTATGAGAGCAAGCTTTTCGTCATTTTTCATAAAACGGTAATCCATAGGAATACTGATGATTTCGGACTTTTCTTTTTCTGTCAGTGTGTTGAACAGTGTGGAACCGGTCTTGTTAGCCTGCAAATATAAAGCGACTGTAAAGACTATGAATAACCAACAGATGAAAAATTGGATACCCAAAAGACAATTTCGTATCTTCTGTTTGTGGCGTTTGGATTTGTTCTTGTAAATACTTGACTGGATGGAGGCATGCTTCATCCTCCATACGGTAAACAAGCAGAGTAATAAGCATAGTAAAATAACGCCTGCCATATATTCTATTGTCTGTATCAATAATAGGTCCCGTTCAATGACTAATGTGAAATCAAATAAAGAGAATGAAAGGTAAGGGGTAAATATTTCTATCAGACAGAAAGTCAATAAGAAGGCTATGAACGAAATGATAATGGCTTGGGTAAAAAGTAACCAAAATAGTTTGTTGCCATTACTTCCATTCACTTTACGAATGCCGAACTCGTGCGAACGGTTCAGATAACTCCCCGTCAAAAAATGAAAAAAGTTGAGTAGACCAGTCAGTAGAATCAAAAGGCCGACAATGAATGTGATTCCGGCAAAGTAAGGGGCAACGGATTTCTCCCGAAAAAGTTTTCCGAAATTCGAGGCTGATACGGTATTTTTCTCATTGAATATTGTGTGCTTCAAGTCCATTGCACGGAAACTGGCTTCAAGTTGCGCGGATGTTTTGCCCGGACGAAGAAGAGCAAAAGTAAGTCCACCGGTCATACTGTCTCGTCCATCGAATTGTATAAGTCCTTCGCTGTCGTTCAAGATTAACATATCAATCTTTTGGAGAAAGCTAAGGCTGGTATTCAATGGAATATCTTCTATTATCGCTTGTATGGTATAGATGGTACCTCCTGTTCGTGGTGTGGTATCAGGTGAAGAGAAAAGCCGTTGTGCTAAGGTCATTCGCTTTCCTATCGGATTCTCTCCGAGACCAAATATTTTGTGTGCCAGAGAGCGTGTCAGTATCACGGCATTGGGAGTTTGCGATGCTACAGCCCATGAACCTTGTAATACTTCCGGGGTGAACACGCTATGGTAGGCTGTATCTACTTCCATAGCATATAAATCTTCGTAAGGCAGTTCTTCCTTGTCGATAGTTTCCACATTGTAGCTACGTGGGCGGGGATAGGCAACAAAAGTAAATGCTTCTACTTCTTGGAATTGCAATTGGCGCAGACTCTCAAACAACGTAGCGGGAGTTCCGGAATAAGGTTCTTCTGCTGGAGTGTATAGGTTTATGTCTGCAATGCGTTCCCAGTGGGTAAAGCACTTGTCGGTAGAATTTATATAGCGGCTGCAATATAGGCAGATACTAAAACAAAGTATACCTACCGACAGTCCGATGATAGAGATGATATTCTGTGCCTTGTACTTTAATAGGTTTCTGAATGCTGTTTTAATATAATGTCTTATCATAATAGTATCATTATTGTATTATTCGCTTTTGATTACTTCCGCCGGATTCTGTCGTGCAGCCTTTTTTACTTGATAAACCAATGTTAATATGGAAATTAATGATATGATGATTGCTGCAATAATGAACAACCAGCTGCTGATGTTGGCTTTGTAGGCAAAATCTTTCAGATAAATGGTTATTCCCCAATAAGATATAGAAATGGCAATCAAAAATGACATTGCTAATATGATAATGTATTTTTTGAGTAATAACAATAAAATTTCCTTATGTGTAGCGCCATGTACTTTTCGTATAGCTATTTCCCGGTATCTTTGTTGTATGTCAAATAAGGACAATCCAAACAAAGCTATTGAGGATATTAGAATGGCCATAAAGGCGAAAAAGGAATAGGTGATGGTTATTTGCTTGTCTGACTTATAGAGATTCTCAACTTCCTGTTTTGCAAAAGTATAATTGAAGGCTCCATCAGCATTGTCGTTGTGTAGGTTTTCCAGGAAGGCAACGGCATCTTTTTGATGTCCTGGAGCAATTTTAGCTTGCAAAGGAATTTGTGAAAGATATGTTTCACCGTATATAAAAGCTATAGGAAGAACCGGTTGGGATAAATGTCCGCAATAAAAATCTTCGACGATACCTATAATCTGATAAGGGTTCAAATCCCTACGCGGCCATAAAGGTTGTTGGGGTTCCAGCCGGGCATTGATTGCGCTTTCGAGTCCGAAGAGTTGCATGGCTTTTTGATTGAGAATCAGTTTGGCTTCACCTTCATGGTCGATGTCGGCATCCCATAAACGTCCCTGGGATAAACGGAAGCCATGAAATCTTATTTCTTCTTCTGTAATGGGAATGCAATACAATTGTTTGAAATTGGTTTCTCCGAACTTGCGGAAAAGTACCGGAGATTCGGTGAAATATTCATAGGGGGATAAAGAGTAATTCCATGCCGTGAATAAAGGAGAGGCATTCATTGCAGTGGATATATTTTCTTTGGAGGCTTTGCGCAAGGAGGTCTGTTTCAGATATTCTGCTTCAGTGGTAGGCTGTTTGCGTTCATAGCGTTCAAAATGGACTTTAACGATAGAATCTGTGTCATAGCCTAAATCTATGTGAGTCATTTCATACAGTTGTTTGGCGAAGAACATGGAAACAACTATTAGAATGAATGCCACGATATACTGAATACTCAGATAGAGGTTTCTTACAACAGACGATTTTTCACCACTGCCTATTTTCCGTAATGAATGGATAGGCGTGTTGTATTTGAATTTAAAAAACGGATAGATTGAAGCTGTCAATGGCAGTAAAATCAGGATAGCTATGGTTATTCCTATGTCAAATATACCATTAGGCTGTTGAATGACATCAAAATATTTATTTAAGGGAAAGGCAGAAATCTCGACAAGGAACCAGGCTATAAACAATGATACAAGTGTCAGACATAAATTCTCGATATATAGTTGGGAGAATAGCTGTGCTGAATTGTTTCCAAAAACCTTCTTTAGTCCGAATTCTTTGCTTCGTTTCAATAATACAACCGTATAAAGACTCATAAAATTGAAGATGCCTACAATTAAAATTAGTACAGCAACAAGTGCCAATAGATGTAGCTGTGGTAAATTCCCCCTTTGCAGCATGTCCTGCCAAACATCAATGGCTGGATGAAAATACACTTCACGCATGGGAAGCAGTTGATACCTGAATTCAACATCCGCAGCACGTGGAGATTGCCGGAACGCTGCATGCCGTGCATTTATCTTCGTAAAGGAAGCCCCTTTATGAATTAATGCCATTTTCATCGGGAAACGGAACTCCCAATCCTTCTGCAATGTTTCAGGAACAAGCAAGTCGAAATGAAGCGAGCGTTTCCCTCTGTCTTTGCCGATAACTCCGGTCACCGTAAGAGGGTCACCGGTAGAGTATTCAATGGTTTTGCCGATAGAATTTATGTTCCCGAATAGTTTCTCACTCAGCTCTTCTGTGATAAAGGCGGTTTGTGGAGACGCCGCCCATGATTCGGCTTTTCCATATTTCATGGGAAAATCAGTCACTATTAGAAACAAGCTGTCTGCTACAATCGTTTCTACATCAATATGTTTTTCTTCCTTTATGATATAGTCTTTATTGAACCATACGAAAGTGGACATCGCTTCTATGTCTGCATCTTCGAGGGGACCTCCGATAACTGCCGTTTTATTGTTGTCATCTTTGTATTCCTGCACCATGATGCCTATCCGGTCTTTGTTGGGACTATAACAATCTACATCATTTTCCTGCTTCACGTAGCGGGAGATTATGATGACACATGCCAGACTTAAAGCCAATCCTAATATATTGATGGCTGTATATATCTTGAAACGATATAATGTCCTTATAGATAACTGTACCAACTTCATATCTTAATTTTATTTTATTCCGCTTTGATTACTTCTGCCGGATTTATCTTCGCAGCCTTGTGTATTTGCCAAAATAATGTTCCCAGTGAGATGAAAGCCACTATCAGTAACGATATAACATATATTCCTATACCCACGGATGCCTTCACTGCGAAATCTTGTGTATATAGGTATATGATATAGTAAGTCAGAGGAGCGGCTATAATAAATGCCACAGCTAATACAAGAATATATTTGCGGAACAATAATTGGTAGAGAGCACACATTCCGGCTCCATTAATCTTGCGAATACCTATTTCCCGATAACGCTGACGAATGTCAAAAAGTGAAATGCCAAATAGCCCTAAACAAGATATCAAGACAGCTATCAGTGCGAAACAAGAATAGATAACCGCTATCTGCCGGTCTTTTTGATATAGTTTATGCCATTCATCTTCCAATAAAGTATATTCGAAGTCTGTACAACCATAGATACGCAGCTCTGTGTCGCGCAAATAGTCAAGTACATCTTTAAGTCGTCCGGGGGTATAGGCTATCTGGCACATATCGTCACTGCGCTGTTTGCATACATTGTAGATAATGGGGCGATGTCCTGCACTCAAGTGGCGGTCATAGTAATCCTCAACAACGGCAACAATGGGATGCAGAGGAGCATTGGGACTTAACCGACGCTCGTTCTCTTCCTGTACCAAAGCTTCAGACAGGTTGTCGTAGTGCAAAGCTTTCATAGCTGCTCGGTTGGCTATCAAAACCTCTCCTCTGTTTCCTTCTCCTTCAAAACTGGGAATACTACCTTCTATTATTTTGATACCGTACAACTTAAAAAAGTTGGGGGTAGCATACCAAAACTTCATCTCTACTTTTTCCTCTCTATTGTTATAGTAGGTTACTTTAAAACCTTCGGAAAGTATATGTCGTTTTTCCATTTCAAAATGTTCTATAAAAGGACACTGTGCAAGTGCCTCCCATAGTTCATGTCTGCGTTGCCACATAGCTTCTCTGGCTTCCTGCCATTTTTCGCGTGGCATCGCTGATTCCGATTCATACCCTAACTTGGCTATCAGTACATTTTCTATGCGAAATCCTGGTTGCGTGTGTAATAAGAGCGAAAGCTGCTTGTTGAAATAAAGGGAAAGACTGATGAGCAGGAATGTGAAGATGTATTGTATAAAAAGAAAAAGAATGCGTGTGTGTACAGTACGTTTGCTTTGGGTGGCATCACGAATTGAGCTGACGGGTGATGCATAATTGTATTTTACAAACGGATAGATAGAGGTCAATATGGGTAATATTACCCAAATCCCGGCAGAAAGCCAAAAGTCGAAAGATGTATAAGTGAAAGGATATTCCAACAAACGGCTGACAGGGATTATCGTTATCTCTATCAGTAACCAAGCCAGTAATAAAGCACAACCAACTAAAAGTCCGTTTTCTGTTAATATCTGCAGGAAAAGTGTCGTTCCTTTTATACCGAACATTTTTTTAAGCCCGTACTCTTTTCCCCTCCGTTGTGTGCCTATCAAATAAAGATTGATGAAGTTTATAATGCCGGTAAGCAATAACAATAAGCATACACAAGATAAAATGTAAATATGAGAACGTTTTCCATAAGTGAGCATGGCAGGGCAACCGGCATCTTGCACATAAGCTGGTTCCCAATAAATATCTGCTATAGGCATGAACGAAAATGTATATTGTCGTGCATCTATATTTTTCCAATTCGGATTTACCCAACGTGCTTGTTTCCCAAGTTCGTTCATTTTCTTGATGCTTGTACCCGGCGTGAAACGAACAAATTCAATAGGCATACGTTCCCAAAATGAGGAAAGCGTATTTGATACCACAATGTCAAATTGTATCATTGTCTTGCAAGTCGGTTCGGCTATAATGCCACTTACGGTAATATCTTTCCCATTTGAATAATGTAACACTTTACCTATAGGATTGTCATGGCCAAAAATACGACGTGCACATACTTCCGTCAGTAGTGCAGATTCAGGAGATTTTATAGGAGTTCCTTGCACTATGCGGTAAGGAAAAAGCTGAAAATAACAACTGTCTGCTACGAGTGTCCGCACTGTGTAACGGGATGCTTCGTCGCTCACAAAATCCTGTTCCATCAGAATTAAAGAAGTGCGTTTCTCTATGTAACGGTGGTCAATGTATATACTGTCTTTATTCGTGTTTTCTATTGTTGCCATTCCTCTATTGCCATCCATGTCCTGAATGACTCCATAGACATGTTCCCGGTCTATGCAATGTGTATCTACCGTCAGTTCTCTATGTATATATCGCATCAGCATGATGCAGCAGGCAAGGCTGAAGGCGAGACCCAGCAAGTTTATAACCGTGTATGATTTTGAGCGTATCAGGAAACGCCAAGCGTATTTCAGTGTTTTCATTATATGTCAAATTTATAATTTTTATGTCTTTTATTCGTTTTTCATAATGCTTGCCGGATTGATGTTGGCAGCCTTGCTGATTTGCCCAATAATAGTCAACAAGGAGATGGCAGTTGTTATGGCTACTGCTACGGCAAACAAGTCGAATGTCAAAGGGGCTTTGTGGGCAAAATCCTGCAAATAGAGGGTAATGGCAATCCATGACAAGGGTATGGATAGCAAAGTGGCGACTCCCATGACCGAGAGATACTTTTTAATGAGTAAGGGATAAATATCCTTTGCTTGCGCACCGTTCACTTTGCGTAAACCTATCTCACGGTAACGTTGCCGAATATCGAACAAGGATATTGACAATAATCCCAATGAAGAGATGAAAATGGCTATTCCGGCAAAGAGCGTATAAATGTTCACCACTTGACGGTCTTCACGATACATCTTTTGGAGTTCATCTTCTATCAGCGTATATTCAAAGTCGGTTCTTCCCGTAGATTCTTCGTATAAGCGGCGCAGGAAATCAATGACTTTGGCTTTATTCTCGTGCTTATACGAGGCTGTAACAGTATAAATTCCGCCTATGCTTGCATCGTGATAATAGATGACAACCGGTTGGATGGATTGTGAAAGGTGCCGAACATTGAAATCCTTTATGACCCCTACTATCTCGCAAGGTGGATTGTAGAAATCCGGTAAGCTGCTTGAGGCGTAGTGTGGTTCTTCAGGTTGCAGCTTGTCTTTGGTGATGTCTTTTATTCCATAGACTCTTTTAGCGGTTTCGTTGATAATTACCTTGAAACTGTTTTTGGTGAACGCTTCATCTATGGAGTCGTTCCATAGGCGCCCCTCTACAAGTTGAAAATCGTATATTGCCATGGAGTGGGTCGTTAAATGTGCAGATAATGCCGGATGGAAACCGTTTTCGGCTCTGTTGAGCGCAAAACTGTCAAAACGGAAGTCGGTGAACAGCAAGTCGTTTCCTCTGCTCCAATGCTCAAACAGAGTGCTTTCACTCATTCGTTTATTGACCAAAGCATTACTTATATATTGTCTTTTTCCTTCATCCAATCCCTCCTCTTTAGTTGTTTTATATAAGCCCAATTTATCGACATACATCCGGCAAGTTATCACATCGTGCGAGCGGAAACCGAGGTCGGCGCAGAGCATATACTCCAACTGCCGTACAAAGAATAGAGAAACGGTTATTATAAAGATGGTTACGACATATTGAAAACACAGTAATATCATGCGTGACCGTGTGGAAAAGCGTGAAGATGCCAGCTCGCGTATGGAGTTGACGGGTCTGCTACATGTGTATTTCAAGAACGGATAAACAGTAGTCAGCAATGGCAATCCTAAAAGTACGATGGCAGAGACCTTCCGGTCAAAGCCGGAGTCTGTTGTGGTAGGTATATAAAGTTCATGGAAAAAGAAAAACCTGGTTATTTCTATTAAAGCCCAGCAAAGGAGTAATGCCAGTCCCGTCAATAAGATGTTCTCGGCATATATTTGCAGGAAAATGTCTGTCCTGCCTGCACCGAACACTTTTTTCACCCCAAACTCTCTTGACCGCTTGGACATGATGACAGTGTAGATGTTGATGAAGTTCAGCAGCCCTATGATACCTACCAGGAAGGCTACTACCATCAATACCCGGACATAGCTTTGGTTGCCATATTGATAGTTCTTGTTTTCTTTTCCGTGGTCTTTATCGTAATATAAATCTTTCAAAGGCAAATACTGATAGCGTACTGTCTCATAAGTACTCCATTTGCTGCGGGGGTGTTCTTTTGAATACTTTTTATTCAGCAGTGCAATGTCTGTATCCGGTGCCATCAGCATGGCGTATATAGGGTCGAAAAAAAGGAATTCATCCAGTTCATCCGACATAAATATATCCGGCATCCATGATGTCTTGGTATCGGGGTCGTCCACCACTCCTATAATAGTGAATTTATTCCCTTTTGTGTTTTTGAAAGTAGCGCCTATGGCATTCTTCCCTCCCAGCTTCTTCTTCCAAAAAGAACGGGTGATGACAACATCCCTCGAGCGGACTATTCTTCCGCTTCCGGCAATCACCCTATATGGAAAGATTTTGAAGAAGGTGCTGTCTACAGAAAAAGCGTTCGCTGCAATTTCTTGTTCACCGAACAGAACGGGCATATCCGATATTTGATAAATCACCGTAAATTGTTCTACGGCAGGATCCTTTTCCAATCCCGACCGGTAGCCTCCCAAGAAGTTCTCACCACTGCTGGTAGAGGTTTTTATCAGGCAAATGCGTTTATATTCGGGAAAGCATTGGTTCACTGTATTTTCTTGGTGGATATATCGGGCTACGGTGAGTACGCAAGCCAAACTGCACGCCAGTCCCAATACATTGATAAGGGTGTATGCTTTGAATTTCAGCAATGCATTGATGGCTAAGATTATTTGTCTCATAGTGCGTAGTTTTATTTCATTATCAATTCTTCCGCCTCGCCAAAGGTATCATATCCCGTTGTAATTACCCAATCTCCGGGCTGCAAACCTTCCGTAATCTCGTATTGTTGCGGATTTTGGCGACCGATGCCAAGCGGCACGCGCACGGCTTTTGTCTTTGCGGCGTTCAGTTTGTAAATCCATTGTCCTCCAGTACTCTGGTAGAAGTTGCCGCGCGGAATGACGAGCGCCTCCTCCGGCTGGCCGAGTTCTATCTGTACCCGGAAGCTTTTGCCTACACGTACGTTGTCGGGCATGTCACCGGTGAAGACGAGGTCTACGTCGAACGTGCGGTCTTTGACTTCGGGAACCACTTTCGTGATGCGCAACGGGTATTTTCTTCCCTGATAATTGATGGTGGCAGGCAATCCGGTGATAATGCGGTCGATGTAGTATTCGCTCAGGGAAGTATGCACTTTATATTGGTCCAGCACCTTGATTTCCGCAATGCTTTCACCGGAAGCGACCTGCTGTCCCGGAGTCACCTTGACAAAACTGAGCTGGCCGGCGACGGGAGCTTTCACCACCAGGTTGCCGAGCCGTTCGCAGGCGCGTTCATACTTCTTCCGTTCCCGTTCGCGGTCGTTCCTGATGAGGTCTTTGCGGATGACGGTGACGGCAGAGTCATGACGGAGGCTTTCCCTTTGAAGATGGGCATTTTTCACTTTATAGTTGTATTCGTCCTCGGAAACTTCGAGCTGCGCCTTGCTCTTGATGCCCATGCGGTACTCCTCCTTGTCAAGGGCAAAACTCTTGCGCAGGCGGTTGAGGTCATAATCGGTCTGCAGGGCTTGTTGTTGCAGGTTCAGGCTTTTCTGCTCCATTTCAATTTCTTTTTCGCGGTAGGTGATAAGCTGCTTTTCCCAGTCGTCGCGCTGGTCTTCGATACTGCGCAGCAGGTCGGGGTTTTCCATGACGAGGATGGTATCTCCTTGCCGGAGCAGGCTCCCCTCCTCTCCTATGATGCGTTCCACGCTTCCGGCTTCACGTGCATTGACCTTGATGGTAAGGATGGGCTGAATCACTCCCTCCACATCTACATATTCCATAAATTTGCCGTTCTTGACTTCGGCTATCTGTATGTTGTCTTGCTCGATACGCAGTTTGCTGGGACCCAGCGAAAGGGTGACTACATAAATCAGGAAGGCAAGGAAGGCAACGCCTCCCGCCAGATAGTAGCGGTAACGGATGTACCAGGGTTTCTTTTCAAGTTTTATATCCATAATGCAATATTTTATATACTCTTTTTTTACTTTTCAGATACCCCCTTCAGAAGTACTTCTGAATAAGGGTTCCGAGTTTTACTAAAACTATTCCACGATTCTATTACTGTATAGATTCTTCATTAGTAACCCTTTCCAAGTCTTCTGCCAGTGGCCTCTCTTTTTCAAAGTCATATAGCGTGATGCTTCTCAGTGCATAGTACAAACTCCAATAGTTGTACAAAGCCGTTATATAGCTTCTCCGGGCCGTATCTTTTTCCGTGATGGATGCATTGAGGTCGAGTACCGAGGACTTGCCGAGCAGATAGAGTTTTCGGGCTACTTCGGCGCGTCGTTGGGCTGTATGGTCCGTGCGGGCGGCTATGTTTACCCGTTGCGCCTGCAGGTTGAATTGCTTTACGAGTTTCCGTACGTTCAAGTCGAAATCCGTCTTGTCTTGCTCTACCTGCGTGTAGACAAGGTCTCGGTTGGAACGGGCCACGCGTACTTGTCCCCTTCCGCGCCCCCAGTCCAGGATTGGGAGGGTAATGCCCAAGCTGACGTACTGCTGGTCCAGTGGATTCCGGTAGGCATCTTTCAGCTTGTCGGCAGTTTGTGTCAAGCCGAAGCGCAGGTAGATGTCTGCCTTCAGTCCGGCATTGGCCTTGGCGCGCGACACGGCACTCTCGCTTTCCACCTTGCGGCGTAGCATGTTCTGTATCTCCGGACTGTTTTCGTTGGCAAGCATCAGCGCGGCATCCAGGTCGATGTGCAGGTCGGGCACGCGGTTGTCTATTCTCACCTTTATAAGGAGGTCTTCTTGGATGCCGAGGTAGGAACGGAGTTCCTGCATGCAGTTTTCCACTTCGATGCGGGCATTCATGCAGTTGGTTTCTTCGGTCAGTTTGTTGAGTTCGAGCTGCAACATTTCGTTTTCGCTGATGGTGCCGATGTTATATCGTCCTTGCGCATATATATATAAGGTGTCGGCATTGGCGTAGTTGGCGTTGGCTATTTCGTAGTTGCTTTGTGCTTTGGCCAGGTTGAAGAACTTCTCTGTGGCATTGGCGGCAACAAGCTCAAGGGTTTCTACGTAGGTTTTCTTGGCTTCGCGATAACGGATAGGTTCGATGCGCCGGTCCCACTTCAGGCTGTTGTAGCCAAACAAGGACTGGCTGTATCCGATGTTGACGGGTGAAGTCTGCCAGGAATAGGTGTCACTGCTGAAAAGGTCGAGGCGCTGCGCAGCCGTTTCAATGAAAAAGGTTCCTCCGGTCCACGGCACGTTTTGTGTCAGGCTCAGTGTCAGGTCAGTGCTCAGCAGGTTCTGCTCTATGAACTTGACGTTGCCATCGCTTTGGGTCACTTTGTTGATAGCACGGTCCAGATAGGGATTGGAAGTAAGCTTGAGCGTCGGCAGGTAGTTGGCACAGTAGTATTTGTAGTTCCAATAAGCGGAACGGAAGCTATGGCGGGCATTTTGGGCGTCGGGCGACTGCTGGCGGGCCTGCTCGATGGTTTCTTCCAAAGTCAGCTCCAGCGTGTGCTCTTGAGCAACGGCACTCGACATCAGACTGAATGTAATAAGCAATAAAAATATATTCCGGTGCATAGTTGTTTTCTTTACTCTATAAAGTTCAAATTCTATGCCATAAGTATAAGTTGTTGTATTATAAGTGTTTGTTGTGGTTCGAAGCTTTCCAAACGTGTGCAGTTGCGCACAAAAATAGTGCGATAATGCACGCACAACACATGGATATTATACTTATATTTGTTGTAATCTGAAGTATCTTATTTGATTATCAACGCTTTGTAGAAAACTCGCATAAGAACGGGCAACGGATAAGAAAATTCCAAGCTGTTTAGAATCACTATATTCCTCATGCTTTCAAATAACTCTTTTTTCTTGATGCAAAGGTAGCATTTTTTCGTGATTGCCGGTAATTTTCGGGCATAAAATATCACGGTCATTTCAAGAAACATATACAGCGGACATGACAGCCATACCGTAGCCGAATCCCCGTAACTCACAGGCAAAGGTAACCCGTGTCCTGTTCGTACAAGCAAGGTCAAGCCCTCCGGGTGTCGTGGAAAAATCATCCTCGCCCGGAGGGCTTGCGGTATTTTTCCCGCCAACCTTGCATGTACGGGACACGACCTTTTATGGCCTGTAGTTACGGGAACTCCGGCCCCGAAAAGCCGGATCACTAAAAATAAATTGTTATGTCACAGCAGGTAACAAAAGAAAAGTACAGTATCGAAACACTCAGAGAGCGGAATGTTTCATACGACCACCAGCATTGGCTGACACAGAAAGATGTGGATATGGCCAACAGTTATGTTGAACTCATTGAGCGGACACGCTCCGAAATTACACCTCAAATTGGAGACAGGCTGGTATATGTAACCGAACACGGGGATTATTACGGAAACGCCCTTATTGACAGCAGGAGTGCAAAAGAAGGATATCTTTCCGTATGCGAACAGCCGTATGTGCCTTTCGTGTGGGAAGAGGACGGCAATATTCGTCTGAGTGTCAGCGGAGGCGCATTCCATTCCGTGAATCCGGAGGAACTGAAATTCCTGAAATGGACGGAAGGGGTATTCAAGGAATGGGGGCATTGCGGTGCTTGCGCCAACGGTTCGGTGTCATTTCTGGCTAAGGTACCGTTATGGTTTTATGCCGAACCCAATCCCAGGTATGGAGATTTCACGACCGAGACCTACCGGAAGTTCTACCTACACAAAAGGGAGGAATCGGAAAACGGCAATCTCTATCAAGGCTTTGACATCGCTTTCCGGGACGAAGCCGAGTTCCGGCAGTTCCTGAAGGACTACGAAGGAACGGTGTTCAAGGGAAATTGGGATAATCAAATCGTGTTATGGTGTTTCCGTCGGGAATATGTGTTCCTGCCATCCGCCGAATGGGAGAAGGTTGATGCCCCTGCCGAAGAACGGAGGCTCAACTTCCATCCCGAGCAGGTCAAGATAGTCAAGGACATGGAAAAGCACATCACTTATTTCTACCGGATTAAACCGGATAATTTTTAACATTTAACCCTAACAGATATGCAAACGACAACAGCACCCAAGGCCGGCAACGCTCCCGACCTGCTTCAAGGCATTCTGAGCGTACAAGTGAGAAACGAGGACAAGATTACGGAACAGGACCGTGTCTATTGCCAGACGCAGCAAAACCTGCTTTACAAGACACTCGACCAGATTGACCGCTGGTACGCCGTCTTCAAGGAAGAAGCCGAACAATACCAAGCCGAACGTAAGTCCCATTACGAAGAAAACGGCAAGGTTTCCATGCGTGATTTCTACACTTACCATAACGACAGGGAAGACTATTCACACAACGAGTTCAAACCGTTTGATCTGATTAACGATCTGGTAGATAAGAACCGAAACGCCAACGCGAATTTTGCGAACCGCATCATTTCTTATTTCAACAGGACTTACAAAGTGTCGGTTCCTGAGTATAAAATAGACGAAAAAACCCTTCCGATGGGCTTCCGTCCTGTTTATGACACATATGTAGATGTAGTCATCGAACACTTGGGCGGCAAGAGTTTCCGGGAAACGGCCGTGGAAGAACTGCTCGCACGCCTGAACAAAGTTGTCAGACCGGCATACTGGAGCAAAGTCAAGACGGAGTTGAAGAAGGACAAGATAATCTTTCCCGAAATCATCCGTTTCGACGATTTTTCCATGCAATACAACCAAAGGAACAGAATCTCCTACAACTACGGCGGAGAACTGGAAACCCTGTGTGCCGGCATTGCCTACGGTGCGGATGACATACTGAATGGAAATTCAAAGATGATTATCCGTTTTGATGACAACGACATTTCTGTCACAGACTGGTACGACCTTACGACCACCAATGCCGAGCAAATCCGATTCTACAAGAACGGACGTATCGATGTCCGGTTCAAGGACAGTGCGGCAGCCGAAAGTTGTTTCAAGCGTCTGCATCTGGATGAAATCACCCTAAGAGAAAACTGACCATGATAAGATTTACACAGCACCCCGTAAGGCAATCCTTGCGGGGTGTTTTCATTTTTAACGATAAACAGATAAAGTCATGTATGCCATCATCCCCCAACAGATACCGCAAGGTATGCGTGCCGAAGTCAACGAGAAGATACTTTTCGCCATAGACTCCGGCAAGGACCTCATTCCGGCGGAGAGCATCTACAACTGCTATACCGGTATCGGAGGGCTGCACAACCTCAAACAGTCCGACTTTGCCAACTACCATGAGTATGCCCAGGCGAAGAAGGAGTTCGAGATGGGACAGTTCTTCACCCCGCATGAAATATGCCGGGACATGGTGGATATGCTGTGTCCTGTCTCATCCGAAATGGTTCTTGACATGTGTTGCGGTATGGGCAATTTCTTCAACCATCTGCCCAACCCGCATAATGCCTACGGCTTCGACATAGACGGCAAGGCCGTGTCTGTCGCACGATACCTCTACCCGGAAGCCCATATCGAGAAATGCGACATCCGGCAATACTATCCGGAACAACGTTTCGATGTTATCATCGGCAATCCTCCTTTTAACTTGAAGTTCGACTACAAACTGTCGCAGGAATACTATATGGACAAGGCTTACGATGTGCTTAATCCGGCAGGAATCCTGATGGTCATCGTGCCATGCTCTTTCATGCAGAGCGAGTTCTGGGAGAAGACACGGATAACCGGTATAAACGGCAATTTCTCATTTGTCGGTCAGACGAAGTTGGCCCCGTCAGCCTTTGCCGCAGTCGGAGTCCATGACTTCAATACGAAAATCATGGTATTTCTCCGTAAATCGGGCCACATCAAGATGCAGGCTTACAACGCGGAGGAATTCATAACGGCGGACGAGCTGAAAAAGCGCATCGGCGAGGCAAGGGCGATGAAACACCGGTTGCGTTTCGACCTGATGCGCGAAACCAACCGGATCGACAAGGAAGAACTTGAGCTGTTCGAGTACAAACTTGCCAAGTACCTGTACGAGCTGAAGGCGCACGCCAAGTTGAACAAACATATAGACAAGGCGGAAGCGTTGGTCACGAAGTTCCGTAACCAGAAACCGCCTGAGAACGCCACGCGGGAGCAGGTGGAGCAATGGGAGAAGAACAAGCTGACCCCGAAGAAAGTGCTTGCCGTCATCCGCAGGTACATCACCTCGCAAAATACCGTACCTCGCAAGGAAGTGGCATTGGTGAAGACCTCATACGGCTTCAAACTGAAACAATATGCTCCGCGACTCCTTGACAAAGTTCCGCACAAGGCGGCGAGTATCAACGACCTCGTGCTGGAGCGTGCCGAACTGCCCATACCGGAAGTGCCGACAGAAAAGAACATGCATCAAATCCGTGCGGCGGAGAAACTGATACGACGCAAACGGAGAGAATATGAAATGCAGAACCGGCAGTTCCCGGAAATGGAGGAAGATGACAGGCTGAAAGAATACCTGGACCGGTGTGCATTCATCAACAAGGACGGCGAGACCTGCGAGTTTACCACGCTCCAGAAACACGACCTGAACCTCGTCTTGCAGAAACGCCACGCGTTGCTGAACTGGCAGCAAGGCTCGGGCAAGACAGCCGCCGTGTACCATCGTGCCAAATACCTGCTCAAATTCCGCAAAGTACGGAATGTCATCATACTGGCTCCTGCCATCGCCACCAATATGACATGGATACCCTTCCTCTCGATAAACAGGGAACAGTTCCGGGTGGCAAGGAAGAATGCCGACCTGGAAACTGTGCCGGAAGGCGTGTTCCTCGTCCTATCCACCTCCATGCTCGGCAAGCTGAAACGGGGCATGGCAAGGTTTGTCAAACGCAGTTCAAGAAAACTGTGCCTTGTTTTCGACGAGTCGGACGAGATAACCAACCCGTCGTCACAACGTACAAGGCATATCCTCGGTCTCTTCCGCCGCCTCAAATACAAGATACTCGACACCGGTACGACCACACGCAACAACATCGCCGAACTGTACAGCCAGTTTGAATTGTTGTATAACAATTCCATAAACATGGTCTGTTGGAGCAGTCGAGTGTACCACGAGAGCAGGGACAAGGAGATAGAGGAAGATAACAATCCGCACTATGGTGAGCCGTTCCCCGCTTTCAGGGGGCATGTGCTTTTCCGTGCCTGCCACTGTCCGGGGAAATCCACCGTGTTCGGCATTGAGAAACAGAACCAGGATGTCTATAACAAGGAGGAGCTGGCCGGCCTTATCGGGAAGACCGTCATTACACGCAAGTTCAGGGACTTTGCAGGAGAGAAATACAAGATACGGACACATACCGTCAGCCCGTCCGACGGCGAGCGTGAGGTTTACCGTGTCATCATCGAGGAGTTCTGCCGCATCTGCGAACTGTATTACAACAGCACGGGGGATGCAAAGAAGGATGCCGGACTCCGGCTTATGCGCCAGATCAAGCTGCTCATCAAGGCCTGCTCCGTCCCACACCTGATAGAGGGCTATTCCGGAGACGGGATTCCGAACAAGACAAGGTACATCGAAAGGCTGGTACGGAAGATACCCGGCAAGGTGGCTGTCGGCTGCACGTCCATAGCCGCATTCGACCTTTACGAGAGCCGTCTTCGCGAATGTTTTCCTGACCGTCCCGTATTTGTGGTCAAGGGAGACGTGGCGTTCAAGAAACGGCAAAGCATCGTGACGGAGTTCGATTCCACCATCAACGGCATACTGGTATGCACGCAGCAGAGCCTGAGCAGTTCGGTGAACATACCCACCTGCAACGACGTGATACTTGAATCCCTGCAATGGAACATCCCGAAGATGGAGCAGTTCTACTTCCGTTTCATCCGTCTCGACTCCAAAGAGCTGAAGGACGTGCATTATGTCACCTACAAGGACTCCGTGGAGCAGAACCTGATGGCGCTGGTGCTTACCAAAGAGCGGCTGAACGAGTTCATCAAGACGGGCGAAGTAAAGGAACAGTCGGAAATCTTCGAGGAGTTCGACGTCACCATGTCCGTCATCGAGAGCCTGCTGGTCAGGGAACGGGACAGCGAAGGCAAGATACACATCAGCTGGGGAAGCCAGCGCATCATGAACTGAAAAATGGAAAAACAAATGAGAAACCGCAGATTCCATTCCACAGGCAAAGGTAGCCCGCCCCCTTACCGGCAGGGCAAGGTCATGCCGCAAGCGGTTTTCGGGAAAATCATCCTCGCCGGAGGCTCCGGTATTTTCCCGAAAAACCCTGCACTGCCGGGGTGCGGACCTTTTGGAGCCTGTGGAATGAAATCCCCGGTTCCGAATCATAAACTATAATGAAGAATATCATGGACTTGAATCAGGCAGAAGTGGCAGTGACCACGCAGCATCTCATAGACATGGGGCAGGAAAAAGACAACCTGCTGCAAATGTCCGACTTCGGCGACATGGGGGAATTCCTGTGCACCTGCTCCGAACTGTTCCCCGAAGAGGAAACTCCGGAATACAGGTACACGAAATGGGAGGAAATCCCGGACCTGCTCATCAACCGGGAATGGCTGTGTCCCAACTTCTTCGAGATAAGGGAGGCGATGGAACAGCTGGAGGAACCCGACAAGGATTGCTTCTTCGACTGGTGTGACCGTTACGGGCATGACATCAGTACGGAAGACCCGCACCTGCTGGTGGCGCACTATATCGAACTTTATGGAAATGCGGCCTATATCGACGATGAGCCTTGCCCGGACAGCGGGGATGACAGCCTGCTGTACTGTCCGGGCATATCAAGCAACTATTTCGACACGGGTATTCCCCGCTTCGAGGTATTCGATGACAATTACGATTAAAGCATATAAACATATACAAGATGGAAATCAACTTCAAAGGACCGGTAATGCCGGTTGACCCCTATTCGCAAATGGCGTTTGTGGAGATACTGAACATTCTCCTGACGGCAGGGCACATCGTGGATGTGAACAGGTTCCTGATAAACAGGAATGCAAACCCGCGATTCGGCTCGTTGTCAGGATATTTCAGATGGTCATTCTCCGACAACCACTTTACCCTGTGGCAACGGGTGGAATACAACTCGCCGCTCTGCTTCAGCCGGCGCATATTCAGCATCCATTTCGGGATGCTGGCAAGCCGTGACAGGAAAAGAGACAATACGGTAATGAACTAAAAACATATCAATATGAGTCACCAGGTAATTACAAGAATGGCATACAATGCCAAAACCAAGCAGATAGAAACTTGGCAGCATTCCAACAACGTGTGGCCGACAACAGACCATTTTTATGCATTGGATGTGAAAACAGACGAACAGATGTTTGAATTCATAACATTGATAGCAAACGGATTGTGGCAAGGGCGCAAATGGCGTAAAGCATTCAAGACACTTTTTGAAGAATATCCGGAATTGGTCAGGTCCTCATACGAGCACGAGCTTAGAGGCCAACCTTGGAAGGCATACTGTGCCATTTGCAAAAAATATGAGGAACTTGCCCAAAGCAAATGCAATGAAATAGTTGCGCGATTCAGGCAACTTACCGGGATTGTCTGACCCAAACAGATGCAAAATATCATGGAAGAGATAAAGATTTCAAACAGACAAATCGCGCTGATGGCTTTCGACCGGTTGCGCAAGGAAGACAAGACAGATTCCGCATTGAAACTCGCACGGTGTATGCTGCATGGCACAAGCATATCTCTTGGCATAGGTGATATCGACTGGGAGATAGACAGGGCAATACAGCAGTGCGGAGGAGTGCCAAGAACAGGATACAGATACACGGCTTATTTCCACTTCAACCGGAATACGGAAATGGCAAAGGAAATATATGACAAGATCGTGAAGGAACTGTATGGTTAGGAAACAACACGGAGGCGGCTTGAAGGCCGCTTCCGTCATTTATAACGGTATGTACGGGAAAAGGAATCCTGCCGTACACAGGTAACAGAAATGGATGAACAGAAAACATTGACATTGGATTTCATCAAATCCCTGATGGAACCGGCCTATACACTAATATGGACGGACTACAATGACAATCTTGACAACCATTGCGGACTGATTCAAAAATGCCTTGACAGCAAGAGCCGCGAACATTTGTGGGAAAAGGCAGACGAGTGGTACAGCGATGCCGAATGGGAAGCTGTCCGTGAGATTATTGCGAAACTGAAAGAGGAATGTACCGTATTCCATGACTTTGACGGGGAAGCGGTCGATGACTTCTTCGATGAATACGAAGATGAAATCCGTGACGAGATTTACAGCCGCAACGATTCGGACGTGGTGAAGGAATTGGTAAGGCACACGGACGACATTCCTATCCGTGTGGAGATGCTTTCCAACTATGACTGCATCAACTCCAACTGGTTTGAATCGCAAGGCGGTTACAGGTACGAGGAATCCTACTTCGGGGACATGGTGGACAGCCTGAACCTCAATCCGGCGAGAGTAAAGAAAATCCTGACAGAGCACGGCTACAGGGCTTACGGGCGTTTCCCGAACCGTAAGAACCGGAACGGCAAGGAGCAGGTTTCCTACGAACAATTCTACGAGGAACTTATCAATTCCTGCTGCGGGGCGAACCTGCTGACTTACATCGGCAGGGTAAGCCTGAAAGAGCTGTATGAAGCCGACTTTTCATTGAAAGAGGTCATTATCCCCAAAGGCAACTGTTGCGGACTTTTCAGTTCGACGTATGGTGGTGGAAGCCTGCTTGAAATGGAACTGAAACGGGACGTAAAGCTGAAATTGGAAGTCAAGGACTATCATGGTTTCCGCTTCCGGCTGGATGACGAACGTTCCAAATATGACTGTTCGGTCCGGCATGTATATGGGGTGGACGACTCCTTTTTCGGAGATGCGGTTCGCATTGTATCCTGATAAAATCAACTAATCAACAATCAAATCATAGAAGATTATGGAAAAATACGATGTAAAAGTAAGGTACATCTTCGAGGGTACTTATACAGTGGTGGCGGAAGACCGTGAAGAAGCGGAAAGCATGGTGGCGGAAGACTGCGGCCTGGTATTGGGCGGCAACATCCACACAACGCGGGATGACGATGAAGTGACGGACTGGAAGTTCGGTTGTCATCCGGACTTCCAGGTTCTCTCCGTAAGGCAGCGAGGCGGGAAATCCCCCATGTCGGTATTCGGAGACAGGATCGAAGAACTGCGAAAAGACATCATCGAAGCGATACGGCAGTTGCTCCATGACCATGCCATGAATGCGATACGGTTTCCGGAAGAGGATTATGATCCGGTCTGGGTGATATGGTTTGGCAAGAACGGAGCCCCCTACGAATGCAGGGTGACAGGACTCCGGGTAACGGACTGCAGCCTGACCGTCCTTGCCGAAGAGAAAGAAAGCGGTGATGAAGTGGAATGTTACAGCCCGTTCGAACTCGGAGCCAGTAACATCGACTGGCTTTCCGGAATGTATGAGGCTGTATGGCAGCAACTGGAAGAGAGCAAAGTAGAACCACAAACTGAAGAACAATGAAATATCAAGCGGAAAATGCAGTCTCCAGCTTCTTCTACTATATGTGGAACGCCTGGAGCAAGGAAGAATGCAAGGCCGTATTTGGAGATATGTACCGGCACTTCTGGGATAAATGGTCCGCATTGGCGGACAAGTCCATATTCGGTGCGGCGGAACGGTTCTTTGCCGAGTTATCGGAAAACAACCAGAAACTACTCGTGGAACGTGCCGTTGCACTCTATGACGGCAGGGCTTTCAGAAAAGAGCCGGACGATTCCGACATCCTTGTCTGTAAAGAATGCGGTTCACGGCAGTTGGAAATCCAAGCATGGATAAACGCCAATACGGATGAACGTATCAGATATGTGCATGATGACAATAACGGGCTGTGGTGCGATGGGAAATGGTGCGAAGAATGTGGCGTTCAGGTCTTTTTCTGTACTAAGGCGGAGTTCACACAAAAGATGCAGGGTTGGTGGAAGTCGTGCGGTTTTGAAACAAAGGAACAAATCACAGGGTTGAAAGTCTGTGACTCTCCGCCTTCAGAAAATACGCAGACATTCATTGATGCGGCAGACCAATGGTGGAACAGCCGGGACTACGAACATAAACGGGAAATTTACAACAGGTATAATTCTAAAAACGAATAATATGCAGATTAACATCATTGAACAGATTAGCAACTCATGCAGTTGCAGCCATATGGAAGCGCAGGAATACTTGGATTCTGAAATCCGGTACCTGCGCGAGTTGCAAGAGGCGGACGACCTGAGGGAAGATGACATCGAAATGGCGTGCAGCAACCTCGGGCTTGACCTTGACAACCAGGAATATTTTATCAACCGCCTCGCAGGGGCATAAATACCTATAGCTATGGCTTATTTTCATAACATACATTCATTGGCGGACCTGAAGAAGGAATACCGCCGTCTGGCATTGCAGCACCACCCGGACAAGGGTGGTGACACTGCCATCATGCAACAGGTGAACACCGAGTTTGAAAGGCTCTTTAAAGTCTGGAAAGACAAACCGGATGTCTCTGCCGCATCAACCGGGTATGAACATGACTATTCGGGTGCCACGGCAAAGGAATATACCGAGTACGTGTATAATGAATACCGTTGGAAAGGTCACAACTACAAAGGGCAACATGCCCCTGAAATCGTAGAACTTGTGAGAACCTGGCTAAAGGAAACCTATCCGAGATATAAGTTCTCCGTCAGACGGGAGAACTACAATTCCATTTACATCAAACTAATGAGTGCGGACTTTGAGGCGTTCACCAGGGAATCCGGCAAAGTGCAGGATCATATCAACCACTACAACATAGAGCGGAACCCCGATCTTACAGACCGTGCCAAGGAGGTGATGCTGAATGTCTGTGACTTTGTCATGTCATACAACTTCGATGACAGCGATGCGATGACGGATTATTTCCATACCAATTTCTACCTGACATTGGCTATAGGGAGTTACCGGAAGCCTTACAAGGTGGAACTGCCGAAACTTGACTGCAAGGGAAAGGACAAGCCGGAAGTGTTCAAGCATCCCGAAGGTCCGGCACACAAGGCCATCAGGCAGGCGTTGGGCACAGCCCGTTTCGATTTCATCGAACACAGGAGGCATTCCGGCGAAATGATACTCGGAGAAGACCATTACGGCTCACACGGAGAGCATTATTTCTGGCCGAAGGATTATTCAAGCGCGAAACTGGCTCAGAAACGGATCGACAAATTGGAGAAAGCCGGTATTCGGTGCAAGCTTACCGGATATAACGGCGGTTACATTCGTTTTATCGGCTACACTCCCGAAGCAGAAGCGTTACTGGAGAAGGAACGACAGGAATACATCACCGCCCATCGGCAATGGCAAACCAAACAGACAGTAATCAATTAAACTTATCAATATGGAACCGAACAATTTGAACGAATGGTGGGGCGGACAGCCCGACGGACTGAAACAGGCATTCTCTCTTTTTCCCGATGGACGGTGGAAAGAGGCGGACCTGTATTTGCGAATCAATATCCGTAATTACTGCCTCCTGAAAAAAGGAGGGCTGCTTCCCGAAGACAAGGACCGCTCGATGCTCAACGAAATTGTCTGTGAGCTGGCCGATACGGAGCTGTGCCGTGCAAATGGAAAGACACTCGAAGACATGTGCGATACGGACGGGGCTTTTCTGGAAGAGTACCAGGAACTGTTCAACCGGATATACGATGAACTGGAAATGAGAATTACGGATTATATGAACGGACAATCAAAAAAAATGTAACAATGAAAGCAAAAGTGTTCAAGTACAAGTCTGACGGGAATACCGTCGTGGCTTCTTATATGGAACTGGAGCCGTATGCGAAGAATGTATATCTCTCCCTGTCGAGAAAGAACGAATACGGGAATGAAGACGATGACTGTTTCCATGTGGTCTGCCGGATTGAAAACGTTTATTTTTCCAGCGGGCAGTATTCACGCCGGTTTCTCAAGGGAGAAGGTTGCAGAGAGGAAGCCGCCACCTATTGCAGGAACTGGATTGCGGATACGCTTCAAAGTGCGGAAAGAGGAGCCTTCGTCAATTTGATCTCCGTCCGCGTGTTCGAGGCTCTCGGACTTGATACCACTTCCCTGGTGCAAGCCCGTGAGGAGTATAAAAGAATACAGGAGCAGAAACGCAGGGAGCAGAAGGAGAAAGAGGCGAAAGAGCGCAGAGTGCAGGAAGAGCAACATCAGTGGCTGCTCAATGAACAGAAACGGAAATTCCTGGACGGGGAACGGATCACGGGAGAAATGTTCCTTGAAATCACCGGAAGGGACGGTTTTGACATCCATATCAGAACCAAAGGGACATTCAATAGGCATGTGAGGGGCATTGACAGGAACGGCACCGTCAGTTTCCGGAAAATCAAGGGCTGCCGGACTCCGGACTTTACCGGATGCCATAAGGCCGTGTCCGCCTATCTGGCGTTCATTACAGAAAAAGAGGGCAAATAATTAAATCCGGAGCGGTAACGGTCTGCTCCATGCAGCTGTTACCGCTACCGGCTTCCGGCCTCACAATTCACGGTTCAGCGCCATTGCCAGCGGAAACATCAACCGGTTATAGGCTTTAAGCTTTTGCAAATTCAGCACATATCCGGCATAGGGATTGGTCAGATCGGTATAGAAGAATACATCGGTAAATCCTGCGTGTTCCTCCACGACTTCACCCTCCAACGGAATCTCCTCCACATTGAACCGCTCCAGAGGCAGTTCTTCCAGACGGGTCTGTTCCGCATTTCCCAACACATTGAGGTTACGGTTAAACAGCACGAATCCTTTCTTCCTGTAATCCACACGCATACCGTACGGACGCTCCACAAGGAAAGCATCCGCCGCTTTCTTTATATAGTTTTCCATAAAACTGAAATTAGAATTGCAAAAATACATCTTTTGTCCGGCAATGGCGAACAAATCAGGAAGAGAATCGCCACAGACCATGCAAAGCACACTACCGTGTATTTTATTTCCCACCCTGCAAAGGTAGTCCCGTGTCCGGTGTACCCTGTCAATGTCAGGCCCCTTGCGGGGTTGGCTGAAAGAAAATCATCCTCGCCTGACGGCTGCGGTATTTTCTTTCGCCAAACCTTGCGGGTACTGCCACGGGACAGTCAGGCAGGTGAGAAATAAAAATACCGGCTCCCGGAGCCGGACATGTTTAACAGATAAAATACAATGAATCATGAAAATCCTGAATCAAGAACATTTCGAGAATGTTAAGCGTTATGCCGAATCCATCGGTGACACCTCACTCCAGAAATGCCTGGAACGGTTGAAGAGCTGGGAAGAAAATCCTGACTGTCCCAGCGAAATCTCACTCTACTATGACCATGCCCCGTACTCGTTCGGCTTCACCCAATGCTATCCCGATGGAAGGACGGGCATCGTGGGCGGCCTGCTCTATCACGGAATACCGGACCGTTCTTTCGCCGTGACACTACAGCCGTTCCATGGATGGCAGATACACACCTGATGAGAGGCAAACGACAATATTAACTTTATAAAATTCAATTCAATATGGAAACGACATTGGCAGTAATGGAAAGACAACAGCAGTTTGACTTCCAGAAAAACGGAATTGAAGTGATGAACTTCGAGACACTTCAACGCACCTATAAAGAAAATGACATCTACAACAATCCGGTGCAGGGCATCTACCATTATCAGGTCATCCGGCGCATGATGGACATCTGCGAGAAATACAATCTCGATTATGAGGTGGAAGAAATCTTCGCTGCCCAGAACAGAAACAAGACACAGCCGGGAGTGAGCATCCTCCCGCAGGTAGAACAGACACATGGCGAAAAAGCCGTGGAAGCCCATATCCTGCGCCGTATTTTCGCTACTATCCGGATCAGAGATTGGGAGACAGACGAGCTGACAACCACACTGGTCGTCGCCTACCACCAGGACGGCATACAGGCAGCCATAGGCCCCTGCGTGAAGATATGCCATAACCAGTGCATCCTCTCACCGCAGCGGAGCATCTGCAATTACGGGAAAAAGAAGGTGACAACCGATGAGCTCTTCGAAACCGTGGACGGCTGGCTGGCCAATTTCGAGGTGAACATGAACGAGGACATCGAACGGATACAGCGGTTGAAACGCAGGATTGTCCCGATGGAGGAAATCTACCTGTACATCGGCCTGCTGACAGCCTTGCGCGTTTCCCATGACAGTTCGGACAGAAACCTGTCATCCACTGTGGAAACCTACCCGTTGAACCAGAGCCAGATTTCTGTCTTCACGGAAGAGGTGCTGAAACTGGCCATGAGCAAAGGACAGATTACCGCATGGGACCTGTACAATGTAGCCACTGAAATATATAAGCCCGGGAAAACAGATTTTCCGGCTCTCATTCCGCAGAACGGAGCCATGGCGGAACTGCTGCTTTCCCGTCTCTCTGAAGAGGTGGAAGTACAGTATGCCGTTCCGATAAACTGACATGCAAGCTTCTCAAGCCAAAGAAATAAGGGAGAACCTGACAGTGATAACAACTGAAAGATTCTCCCTTTTTCATTTACTCTTCAAAAAGCAGCATGAATTCCACCTTCCTTCTCCGTTCGATGCTCGGAACCACTTTTCCTTTATAGCACCTGAAAGAGACATATTCCTTGTAAATATTGCGGTCTCCCGACTCCAGCTTCTTTAACAGACGGCTTTTCGGTCTTTTTCCATATCCTTTTAATCTGTAGGGTCCCACATTATATGAAAGGACTGCTGCCAATAAAGAATCACGCCCCAGATAACTGAACATGCGGCACAGCTTACGGAGGTCTTCCCTCAGAATGGAGTCTCCCTGCGCTTTGGAGATGCTGTTGGTAAACCTCTCCCCGGGAAGAACCTTGTGACCCCACCCGACATAAGGCCAATGCTTTTTCTCTCCATGCCAGCCCTCGAATCGCTTGACACACTCGACCGCAAGACTGAACCTGTCCGGACTTGCCTTTACCGGATTCTCCGCCCTTGAAGGCATACCCGGAAAAAAGACCGTGGCGGAAAGTACCGCAAACCATATTGCTTTTAACTTCATCATAGGCAGGACCGGCTTAGTGTCCGACAATTGTGACCGGCAATTCCTTACTATCCGCAGTCACGACGGAATCCTCGTCCTCCGTCTCGTTGTTGAAGTCAAAAGTCAATTGGTAAAGCTGTGCCGGTTCGCTGTTGTCCTCAAAATAGATGTCAATTGTCTGCTGATCTTCGCATTCAGAAGTGTAGTATAACCTGAACACCTCCCTGTCAAGGGGATAGCGGTCATTGGGCAGCAGCACCATCCCGTCATCCATGCGGAGCGTACCCTTGCCGTCCGGCTGGAAATAGCGGATGGTGTAGCGGGCATCGGAAAAATGTCCTTCACGTTTGAGTTCACAGCGTATTTCCACCGTCTCGCCTTTTACTATACGTGTGGGAACAGGCATGTTCTCCACCTTGAACGGATAAGACTGCTGTATTTCCATTTCATCAGAACAGGCGAACAACAGCAAAACCGCCAGACCCAGGAACAGGACTGCCACCATTCCGGCCAATCCTCTTTTTTTATTCATTGCATTCATATTCTATCAGATTTTAATACGTTATACTTTATTCGACACTTACAGGAACTTATGTTGCAGGTATTCATTCAGGTCCTTGTAGCCTTTATACAAAGAGGAACAATCCACCAGTTTATCCGCATAGCGTTTGCGGAGTGCCTCCAGCGTGCGCCGTCCGGCTTCATCCCGATCCAGATAACAGTTGACCCTCTCGTACCTGTCAAGAATAGGGAACGAGCGTTCCAGCAATGACACCGAGTTCAACACAAGATAGTCGTCTCCATATCCCAGACCGAGTTCCAGCCACGAAAGGCAGTCGATAAACCCCTCGAAGAGGTTGCATGTGTCCGAACCGTTATCCATCAGTGAAATGTCCTTAGGTGACAGGCTGGCCTTGAAAAACCGGTTGCGCAACTCGTATCCGTCGCTGACATTCCTGAATCCGATGGCGAAATACCGTTTCCCGTGCAAGGTATATCTGACTTCCCGACAGTTCGGTACAGCCACATCGCTGCTAATGCCGCGTTCCGCCAGATATCGGAGCAGGACTCTGTTGTATAGAGGCCCGAAGCGTACATCCGTGAAACTCTCCTTCTTGAGGAGATCCTCCCTGTCATTCTCATCAGTGCGGGAAACGGTCTTGTGCTCGGGGGCGAGGCCGCCCCATGTCTCTGTGATGAACCTGGCCTGCGCCTTGAAATCCCCGCTGCCGATAAACTCCCCGGCAAGATTGAATATGTCACCTCCCTGCCCGGTGCCGAAGTCATGCCAGATTTCCTTTCGTACATTCACCTGGAACGAGGCGGTGCGTTCCTCCCGGTACGGGGCCAGATACCAGTATTCGTCACCCCGTCTTCTTGCCGGTTCATATCCCATCCTTGCCAGAAAAGCGGCGATAGGGATAGCTTTTATCTCTTCTATAGTCATAGATGTACAGTTTTAATGGATAATGAATTTGATTCCCAATCCGAATTGGGTTGTAAACAGATCCAGGGAACTTCCCCACAAGGCACGTTCCCGGATATTGGCAAGCAGGACAATGCGGTCTGTCAGGTAAGTCTCAAGTTCCAGGGTTATCGCACCGCCATAGACAAACGCATCCTTGGCGAGCAGCGTTGAACCGTCAAACAGCATCCTGTCTCCCCAATTCACGGTTTCATAGCCGGCCAGTGCGGAACCGCCGATGGAGAGAAAGACCGTCCTGGTCGGGTCCGACAGGAATTTCAGGTAATAGCCGCCTTCTGCCGTAAACTGTGCGCAGGGCACATTCACGTTCCGGTACCCGTAATTCTTCATCAGATACTCGGCACCTATGACCCAACGGTCGGCTCTTTTGGTATATCCTGAAACGGCAAATCCGGCATAATGATTCAAGGGGGATTTCGAGCCGTTCGCAAATCCTCCGCGCAGTTCCACGCCCTTCATCCCGGGCAGATACCGCTGGGCATGTGCCCGCCCCGGGAACAGGGCAAGCGACACGGCTGTAACGAATAGGAACAGATACTTCTTCATGGCTACTTCACTTTAAGTTCGTTTATAACTCTGGCTCTCACGATATCTTCACTTTCCACGGTGAAGGTCTGGTGCCTTCCACCGCTTTTCTCGTGCATTTCCACCACCAGCACCTTGTCCGAGGGAATGGTGAATTTGTCCAGGACGAAAACGGTGCGCCCGTCCTTTTTCCCTGCGACAGTTGTTACATAGTCGTAAGCACGCAAAGGAAATATCACCTGTTCCTGGATGGCGGTACGTTTCATCACCTTCTTGTCCACAATCTTGAATGTCACGAAATCCACTTCATAAGGTACGTTGGACCGGTTCCTGATTTGTGTATGAAAGTACAGCAGCCCGTTATGGGTGTAAAGACCGCGCAGCAGGTACTGGATGCCGAACGCCTTGCTCCCGATATGCTTGATGTGCCTTTTGTTGTCCTTGTGGACAGACTTCGAGATGAGATATACCAGTTTCGGAGACTCGCTGCCGAGTTCCTTCAGGTAAATGTCAAGGGCGTTGTTGGGACGGTTCACTTCGCTTCCGTCATGGATGAAATCCTTCATCTCGATGTTCAGCAACAACGGTTCTTCCGCATACTTTACATTGAATGTATAGAAACTTCCGCTTTCGGTTATCACGGACATGTTGGTCTCCTCACGGAAATTCTTTACGGTAGCCTTTACACGGATGACATTTTCCGCACCGTCCGCCTTGCCTGCAATGAGGTTCGGCGATCCGAGGTCCACATAACGCACCGAAGACGGGAAGATGATATGCGTGGTCTTGTCGTAAGTCACTTCCAGACCGTACGGCGGTATCATCCGGTCGAAAGTGAGTTTTCGGGTCAGCCCGTGATAGAGGTCCCCGTCTTCCTCTTTTTGGGGATACACTTCCTTGACCGGTGTGATTCCTTTGTTTACTACCGCTGTACTGTCGGTTTCAGTCTGGGCAAAGGCACCCATGGTGCCCCCTGCAAGGGCAAGCATTACAAATAACTTTTTCATGTTGATTGAATTTTAATGGGTTGTCATTGATTGTCATTCTGATAAAGCATCAGGGTATAGCCGGATTTGAGATGCACCTTCTCTTCACGCATCTTCCGGGAGATGTACTGCGAGACACCCTGTATGGCACCCTTCCCGAGTTCGGAAAGCAGCTGGTCGCCTGCAGACTGGTTGGTGATGGAGATGCTCGTGCCGAGATTCTGCCCCAAATTGGCGGCAACCTCCTTGACGGCGTTTGCTTCCATGGATCCCGGAATGAAGATGCCTTCCTGTCCGTCATTGTCATACACGGCAAGTTTCACGGGGATGATGGTACCGCCATATTCCACCTGAAGGATATTGACGTGAAGCCTTTCTCCCTGTATGCGCCCTTCTCCGATGAGCAAGGAGTTTTTGGGAAGGACATGCTTTCCTACACGCATCGGTTCTTGCAGTCTCATCCTCACGCCCTGACCGCTGATTACAGTCTGGTTCCCGTGGATGCAGGCCCGTATGGTATTCCTCACGTCTTTTTCATCCCTGTGACCAATCGGGGTATGGAATTTTTCCGCCAATCTCCTTCCCGTTAATGGCACGGAATCCCGGATCGGTTGCGGCAACGATGAAACCACGGGAGTGGAGACCAGCCCGACGGGAACGGCCTTCATGTTCCCATCCCGTCCGGCTTCTTCATCCTCCGGGCGGCTGTCCATCCTTTTGCCGCCATTACCCGGCATGTACTTGGCTGCGAGCTCGTAGGACTTTTCCAAAAGTGCCACCTGTTCCTCATAACCCGGCTGTGCATTCTGTGCGGCAACCGTCTGCTTCAGTTGTTCCACCTCGGCTTTCAACGCCTCCTTTTCCGGGTCTTCCTGCGGTGACTCGTAAAAGTTGCCGAGAGTCCTGTTGATGTTATTGTAGGCGGAGACGGATGAAGAGCGGGCTTCATTCCTACTGTCACTTGCACGTGGACTGCCATCCTTGGTATCCGCATCCGATGACAATGCCACGACAGCTCCGGAGTTTTCATCCGCAACACCTGAGAAGTCTCCCAGTGTACGCATTTTTTCCGCCTGTTTGCGCTTTATGTCAGCCTGCTCATAGGCGGCAATCTTGTCTTCCTCTATGCCGGCTCCTCTCGGGTCAGGCAGTTCGGTATTGAAGCCCGCATTTTTCTCCTCCTTTTGTTTGTCCTCTTCGGACGGTGCGAAAATGAGCCACATCGCACCGAGGAAGAGAAGGAACATCCCGGCAAAAACCAGGTATTTCCTGATTTCCAGCCTCTGTTTTAATTTATTAATATCATTACTCATTTTCTTTCTGATTGAATCGGTTAAAAAACTCTTCCATCTCTTGCACCCTTTTATCCGGGAGTGTATCGGCAGGAACGATATCCGGAATGTCCAACGGGGCTATCTCAATGATGTCCCGCTGTACATCTTCCCGCCCGATGTCATAGATGGCGCGGAAAATCAGATAGAAATTTCCGAGAGCAAACAGGACAGCCAGCACGATGACTGTCAACATTCTCTTTTCCGGAGAAAGCCCGGCACACAAACCCCGAAGCTTTTCTGCAACGGTTTCCTTGATTCTTACAAACATTTGTTTCATACATTCAAAATTTTAACGGTCATACACTTTGATATCCCTGTTCTCCACCACACGGAAGGCTTCAAGGATGAAACCGTGCGGATTATTGTCGCTGCGGGTGGAGTTCAGCAGCCTGCCACGTGTGACAAGGCTGCGTTCGGTCACACTCTTCTCCCTAATAATGGAGAGTTTCGCATAGGTCACGACCTCATACGGATAGGTATTGAAATCGCACCTGACACTGTCAATCCCAATCCGCTGGCTCATGTTTCCCGAAATGATCCGGTTGTAATATCCCTGCTCTGCCAAATCCACATAATGGGCATAGGCAGAACGGTCACTGAGGAACATGGCCCGTTGGATATTACCCTCAATCGCACTCTTGTCAGGGGATAACGTAAAGAACAGTTCATGGAACCTCCTGACATGCTCCCTTGCCTCCACCGGACGGTTCTGCTCCAAGTCCTGTGAAAGGGCCAGCATCAACGACTTTCCTTCATCCAGGACATAGATCTTCTCCCGTTGCGCTTCCGCAAAACTGTAAGCCTTCCACACGGAAAAAACCACAAGTAGCGTGCATACACACAGATAGACAATCCCGAACAGACGCAGCTGTCGGAAGCTGGTCTCGATATTCTTCAATGATTTGAATTCCATTCTGTAAATGTTTTATACTGTTATTACTTGATAAGCCTTCCGGCAATGTTTCCCACCGCTGCTCCTGCCGTACCAGCCGCCAGGGAACCGGCCTGGGATGCCCTTTGGTTCACATTCTTGAGGTAGTTGCCTGCACCGCCTCCGGCTTGCACAATCCAGTTTGATACGGTCGGTATGGTGAAATACCCGATGATGCCGATAATGAGGAAAGTGATGTAAACCGCGTTTGAACTGTCGGGGATGAAATCCGGATCGGAAAGCCGCTCGATATCCCTCTGTAGCATCAGCACCTGGATTCTCGCCAGCACACTGCTGAACAGGTCGCTGACAGGAAGCCAAAGGTAGATGCTGATATAGCGGACGAACCACTGGCTGAGAGAAGCTTGGAAACCGTCCCAGCAGGAGATGGCGAAAGAAACCGGACCGAGTATCGAAAGGACTATCAGGAAGAATGTCCTCAGCGTGTCGATGACCAGCGCCGCCGCATTGAACAGGAGTTCCAGCAGTTCCCGGAAGAAATTCTGTACGGCCCTTTTCATGTTGTACATCGCGCGGTCCACATACATCCCGCAGGCTTCTATAGCGTCAAACGCACCCAGCTCGTCCAGCCTGTTGTCAAAAGTCTCCTTGTCGACCAGATAGGCTGTCTCGGGATTCCGTTTCATCGCCTCAATCTCCAGCTTGTCCTTCTGTGCCCGGTACTCGTTCATGTCAAAGGTCTGCGACTCCAATATGGTATGGGTCCCTTTCACGACGGGCGAGAGGATGCTGTTCAGCGTACCCAGAACGAGTGTCGGAAAGAACATGATACAAAGCCCCAAAGCGAACGGACGCAAAAGCGGAAAGACATCCACAGACTCGGCACGTGCCAGAGCCTGCCATACACGATACGCCACATAGAAAAGCGCTCCCAGACCGGCAAGGCCTCTTGCCACACCGGTCATCTTTGAGCAGAGCGGCATCATTTCCACATACAGATTCTGTAAAATCTGATGCAGGTTGTCAAAATCTATAGCCAACAATAACATAATGAAAGCGGATTAGGAATTACCAATAACGTTCGTTCGGTGAGCCGTAGAGTGCCATCACGCGGTCTAGGTCGTTCTGTTTCTTGGCGCGCAGGTAGGACACCCCGATGTTCTTGTTGGTGTAATACTGTACCAGACTGCGGTTTTGCAACATGTCGTTGTAGCAGCGGTCGATGATATCCATCCTTTCCTTGTCGTTCATGGAAAGCCCGTTCTCGTTGACCACCGTCTTCAAATCGTTCAGCAAATGGGCACTTTCTTCCAGCAGTTTGGTGTATCCCAAAGCAATCGCGCTCAGTTCTTCCGGCGTAAAATACGGGTCGCTGAGCATACGCTCGAAGCTGGTGACATAGATGTCCGTGATATCGCCCACCATCAGGATGGTCTGCTGTACCTTGCGGGCATCACGGACAAGGTTCTTGACCTTGCGAAGCCCGTCGTAATACTCCTTGCCCTGCCGGTAGATTTTCACGGTTTCCTGAAAACTATTCGCCATATTGGTGGCAGTGGAGGATGTGTGAACGATGTTCTTGGCAGCATTGATGATTCCCTGCGCCAGATTGCCCGGGTCGCTCACTACCCATTGGGCTTTCGCTGTGAGGCTGACAAGGAAGCAGCCCATGCACAGCATAAGAATTTTCTTTTTCATGATGTTTCTATTTTTAATTGTGAATAATTCTGTTAAAAGTCAGATTCCCATTTTCCGCCCTTTGGACGGCGGGTTCCGGAGGATGGTCCGTTGCGCCTGTCTCGGTCGGTTCTCTATTCCGGAATTCTCCCTCTTGCGTCTGATGGAGGCGAAGAGTTCGTCTGCATACGGCCTGCGTCCGGTCATTCTGACGAAACGGGCATCCAGCTCCCGGTAGGCTTTCTCTGCCTGACACGAGCGTTCCGTCGCGGAAACGTTCTTGTCTATGCCGTACTTGGCGAGAAAGTCAGGACTGATTTGCAGGATGTCGTGAACCACATCCGGTGAGGCCGCAATCCGTCCCAAAATCTCCAGTTCTCCATCCAGTCTTTCCAAATAGAAATCCGGCAGACGGACATCCTTGATGCTTTCCGCAGCCTTTTCCGCATTCCTGCATAGACGGCTTTCCAATATCACCCCCTCATCATATGCCGATTCCGGCCCGGAACGGTTCAGCCTGTCAAGCCTGTCATAATCATCCGCAAGCCCGTACCTGAGTGCCACATACCGTGAAGGTGGCATAAGATGCACGGCCAGGTTGCAGAGTTCCCACATGTCGCTCTCTTTCCGATGGAAGTCCAGAATCCGGACAGATGACCGCACTTCTTGCGGTGACGGACGTTCCTGCTTGCTTTCCGGATTTTCCTTCGAGTAAACATCCTGCATGAATGTGTACATGGCAAGCATTCGGTGGACAGGGACGGCTTCTTCAGGTCTGATATCCATAAGCCGGGAACCGTTCTTCTCCATGAAATAAGTATCTTTCAATGCCTCCATCAGTTCCGACCTGGCCGTTTCCGCCGTTTTTTCCGGTGTTGGGAACAGGTACGAGGCTGACAACAGGCAGGAGACTTGGGTAATCACATCCTCCGACTTCCTGTACCGCCTGACCAGTTCCGTCAGCTTCCGGTACTCTTTTTTCCGGACAAGTACCCTTGTCTGTTTCATCACTTCCGTCAACTCCTTGAGGCGCGGCTCGTCCAGATAGCGGCGCTGCTGTTCTTTTATCCATTCTTTCATTTCCATGATTCGTGATTGTTTTTCGGTTTTCATGTGATTCCAATCCCTTTCACCTGGCTCCGCTTGCTATCAGCCAACTGCCTGATGGCAAGCTCTATATTGCCTCCGAGTTTCTCCGTAAGCCGCATCAGCTCAAGTTTTTCGGTCTCTTCAGTGGTGTAGCAGTAGGCTAAGCACCCAGCGCCTTGTCATATTTCTATGGTAGGTTTCC